>CAZMCL010000161.1:0-4671 GCA_964564375.1 uncultured Methanoregula sp.
GCATGAAAAACACCCGGATATGCTGACAAAGGTATCATCTCCGGCAGAGGCAATCATGATAAATATCACGACAACTCATTTCTCTACCAGAGAACACGGATGAGCACATCGACAAAGACCGGCACGGTGGACCCTGACGTACTGAAAGAGATCGTCCGCCGGATCGTTGCCTGTACTAATCCTGAAAAAATTATTCTCTTCGGTTCCGGGGTGCATGGGACGATGGGGCCTGACAGCGATCTCGACTTTCTTGTTATTAAAAACGGGGAATTTGATGCCGGCCGGTTAACGGAGGAGATTTATCTGAACCTGATCGGTATCGGGCAGGCAGTCGACATCATCGTTGTTTCCGCATCCGATGTGCACCAGTACGGAAGTTCGCCATATCTGGTAATAAGCCCGGCACTCCGGGAGGGCAGGGAAGTGTATCATGCCGGGCCGGTACCAACCTGAAGACCCGCGGGAATGGCTGAACAGAGCGCGTTCAAATCTGGAGCTTGCAAAGAACAGCTCCAGCAGCGACATCTATTTTGAAGACCTCTGCTACAACGCACAGCAGGCTGCAGAAAAAGCAATCAAGGCGGTCTTCATTCACAACCACATCCCGTACCCGCTGGTCCACGACCTTGCCGCACTTATAACCATCCTCATAAATAACCATGTAGACGTTCCCGATCGGGTCAGGCAGTCTGCCCGGCTGACACGATTTGCCGTTGCAACCCGTTACCCCAGCATTCTTGCACCGGTCAATGAGGAAGAATTTCGCCGTGCAGTCCACCTTGCAGAAGAAGTAGTCCGCTGGAGCGAACGCACAGTCGTAATGCCGGGAACCGAATAGTAAAAAAAATTGACGCGAGAAAACCTGCACGGTCCCACATCAGAATGGGTTCTGCACAGAAATCCCCGGGACATTCCGGAAATGCGCATCTTCCGTGATAATAGTCCGTACAGAATTCTCTTCCATGGTTGCCGCAAGAAGCGCGTCCCAGAAATGGAGGTGGCACTCGTCCCGGATCTCATGGGCCCGGATAATCGTTCTTGCATTGTACCCCAGTACCTGCCAGTCACGGGATCGCATAATCAGGTCGAGAAACTGCCGGACATCTTCTGAAGGTGCAGGATGAGCGACCTTCTCGCGTACAACAACAGAGAATTCAGCAAGATTCTGGGTTGATACCGTATACCGGGCCGTACCCCGCCAGATCCGGCCGATGAGCTCCTTTGCAACCGGATGCTTCCGGCCACTGTCGGCATCGAACGCGTACACGAGGATATTCGTATCAATCAGGGCAGGACTAGCGGTCATGGATATCCTTACGGGAACCAAAACTATATTTTCCCAGGTGATGCTCTTTTTCCAGAAGTTCAAGTCCCTGCTGTGCAATCGAATCCTGTTCCTTATCCCGGATCCACAGGGTAATCGCTTCGGTTGTTGCCCGGCCAAGGTATCCTTTTTTCGTGCCAAGGATATTTTTCGCAACTTCACGGAACCGCTGTTCAGTCGCATCATCGATACAGATCGTGATTGTTCCCATGATACATTTATTTAGATCTTTGAAACTTTTAAATTTATTGAGAAATTAAAAGTTTCTGGGGGATCTGCTTTGTATCACAATCCGTAGATTCGATGCAGCACAGGCGGGGAACCGGCCGGATGGAGATGAAAACCGTATCACACGGTTCAGGAAAGACGCCTGTCATATCCGGAACGCCGCTTGAGAAAACGACTTTCCTGATAGCGTAAAAGAATCGGCAAAACCAACGCGGTTTGCCATCGCAACCCGGGATCTCAATATTTACTCACCAGTCAGTGAAAGCGAATACCAAAGTGCCGTCAATATTGCCGGGGGAATTCTACACTGAAATGAAAGTATCATTTTACCAAAGATGAGTGATACAAACCTCATGCAAACCAGCATTAAGATAACAGGTAAGAAAACCAGCCGGTATTTCCCGATCCGGAGATCGCGAAAAATGACATCCTCAACTCGCCGGATTCCCGTAAGTTCCATGACCCATATTTTCCCTGCTGTGATCTCCACTCTTTACAGAAGCGTTGTTTTTAGAAAAACACAGTAACGATCACACTAAAAACATATATGACCCTGCATCCATGCTTCTATACGAAGAAAATTTTATGCAGCATTTTGTTTCCCCGGTAACAATCCCGGGTATTGGTGATGCCCAGGGTGTCATCGATAATCTCGCTGCACGTCATGAAGTAATTGCGATAATCCTGTTTGGTTCAGTAGCACGCGGTCAGTCCCGCAAATTCTCCGATATCGACATTTGTGTCATTGCAAAAAAAGTTCCTGAAGCAGTGAAGATGGACCTGCTCAGTTATGGATCGGAAAAAATTGATGTAAGTCTGTTCCATGAACTTCCTGTCACAATCAGGTTCCGGGTTATCCATGAAGGAAAAATCCTCGCGTGCAGGGACACCCTTGCTCTCCATGCCATCATGACAGACACGGTCCGCAAATACCTTGATATTGCACCATTCATCCGCAGGAACTGTAATCAGGTACTGGGTATTACCGGGGGCGTATAGCATGTCGGAAAAGGTTTCCTACAATATCGAAAGAATCGCTTCAATTATATCCGATATCGGACAGTACATCAAAGACTTCGAAGGTTTGGATATTCATACCCGGGAAGACCTTGTCGACAAGCGCAATTTTTATGCCGTGTCCATGATCATGTTCACTCTCCTTAACCGCGTGTTCGATCTGGGAAGCGAGGTGAGCATAGCGCATAATCTGGGAATCCCGACAACATACCGGGATATTTTCACTATGCTCCGGAAAAACGGATTTATCGATGACACTCTCGCCCGTGAAATGATCGGGTTGGTAACTTACCATAACCTCCTGTCCCATGAGTATCATGGCATTGATGAGGAGAAACTGTTTGCCCTGACTACGAAGGTACAGGCAATCAGGGGATTCGTTGACCTCATGAAGGAACATATCCAAAAAGAAACATGAACGTCTGAAAAACCATATTTATCCTCCCGGTTAAGTAAAAATAACTGGTGTTTTTACGTCAATGCAGGAATTTTTTCAACGGGCTTTATTATGGATGCCCCCCACAAAGCCCATGGTTAATCATTCGCGCCAAAAAAGGGGGAAAAATCAAAACTCATTCTTTGCCGGGTCCAGCAGGATCTCGTACGGCAGCCCCGCAAGCGCTACCGCGCCCAGCGCACCAATCACACCGTTCCCGCCATAGAGCGAGATCCCGAACCGTTCCGCTGTTGCCTCCGCAACCGTCCGGGCAATCACCTGTTCCCTCACCATCTTCCCATACTCCCGCAACTCGGCAGGAATGATGAAACCGCGCCGGACTGCAATCCCCCACTCTTTCGAGAGCGCTTCATCCGCCACAAACTTCCGGGTCCGGTCAACAAGAGTATCATACTTGTCCGGCATCACTGCAACTTCAATGAAACTTGAGGCGTTCCCCGCGGTCTTTCCAAATACATCCGGGTTGAGCATCGCAATGTGGTGGCTGATGGGAAGGATCCCCTTGATACCAGATACGTGATTGAGAAGTGCAAGGGCAAGGGCAAAAGTTGCCCCCCCATCCTTTGTATCGGTGTCATCGATGCCTATTGTCACCTGAGTGAGCGCCCGGGTCCAGACCTTTCCCTTGACAAGATGGCCCTCATGCCGGGGTTCGACGCGGAGGACGCCGTCCGCCCGGGCCATCATATCCGAGAGCGAGTAGGCCGGGCCACCAATGGAATGGATGTGCTGGACGATGGCATCGCCGTCCCGGGAAACACCGGAGACGCCCACCGCGGAAAGGGGCGACAGCCCGACAGCGATCTCCTTCATACCGATATGCGCGGATTCCTCAAGCAGCGTCCCGTCGCGCCGGATATCAAAAAGCGCCCCCCCGGCAAGTGCGTGGTGATACCCGCAGAAGGCGGCACATGCCCCGCTCACGCAATCGTGGTAAATTTTCACGAGATTGCCATCAACCGTTGTGAATATTCGCTTGCAGGTGCTCGACGGCATCGCGCTTATCGAAGCGTACCGTGCAGCACTCCGGCCCCGTTTTTCCTCCCGCACAAGGACGCAACCCTCGCGGAGCAGCCGGTTGACCCAGTCCTGTGCCGTGCTCCGGGGGATACCGGCCGATTTCTGGATATCCGTTACTGTAAAGTAGCCGTTATCGAGCGTGAACTGCCGCATCAGGCGCAGGTAGTCCCGGCGGTGCTCAAGCACGCTTGCCATAATGGTCCCGGATATACAGTAAATCGCCGATGATCGCGCTCGCGGTCTCAATGGACCCGGCGCCCCGCCCTATCAGGGTGATGTCCTTTGCCATATCAGTCTTAAGCGTGAGGGCATTGAGGGTACCCTCGACCACCAGCGGGTGGTTCTTCGGGATGATCCGCGGGGATACCCGCAGGACATGGCTGCGGGGGACCGCCTCGGCAATGAGCCGGATTGTGCAGCCCTCCTCCTCAGCAAGACGGAGCGATTCGGCAGTCAGGAGATCAATGCCGGTCGTATCGACATCAGATAGTTTCACGTCTTTACCCCAGATCGCATTCGAGAGAATGACCAGTTTGATTGCCGCATCGATTCCCTGTACATCGTAGGTCGGATCGGCTTCCGCATATCCCATCTCACGGGCTTCGAGCAGCGCCTGGTCGTACGT
>CAZMCL010000162.1:0-4664 GCA_964564375.1 uncultured Methanoregula sp.
AAACCCGCCCAAAAGGGGCAAAAGCAACATCTGACTTCTTTATTTTTCCTTTTGCACCGCAGTCGTGAATGCTGGTGCCGGGCCCGGGTCCGGAATTTTCACCCGGGAATCTGCACCAGGACAGTTCCAGGATTAGGGAGACACAGCAAATGGTGAATGTTTCAAAAGAAGGGCAGGTTTTCAAGTGCGAAATCTGCGGTAACGTTGTTGTGGTCAAGGAGGCTGGCGGCGGCGAACTGATCTGCTGCGGCGAGCCCATGATACTGGAGGAGTAAATTATGGCAGTAAAAAAACCAGCAGTAAAAAAGGTGCCGGTAAAGAAACCGGCGATGAGCGCGTCAGCAGCAAAGGACATTAAGAGTCTTGAGAAGAAGATCGGTAAAGTTCCGAAGTTCTTCAAGGAGCTGACCACAAAAGAGCCCGAGATGTTCAACCTCGTCATGAAATTCGAGAACCACATCTGGGACGACGGCAAGCTCACAAAGAAGACCAAGAAGCTCATTGCAATCGCGATCGCCGCGGCACTCCGCGACCAGCATGCAGTGCGGGCCCAGCTGGCCGGTGCAAAAAGCCTCGGTGTGACCAAAGCAGAGGTTGAAGAGGCGCTGCGGGTGACCTTCCTCCTCTCGGGCATGCCGGCCTACGTATATGGAAGAGCACAGCTTGACGAAGTGATGAAGTAACGGGAGGATAGCATCATGGATGCTGAAGATTGCATAACATTCCCCAGTATCGGGGAACCGGCGCCGGATTTCGAGGCCGAGACCACGCATGGTCCGCTCAAACTGTCAGGTCTTAAGGGCAAGTGGGTGATTCTCTTCTCCCACCCGGCGGATTTCACACCGGTCTGCACCACGGAATTCCTTGCGTTCACAGAGATCCACGAAGACCTCAAGGCGCTCAACGTGCAGCTCGTAGGCCTTTCTGTGGACAGCGTCTCCGCCCATCTCGCATGGGTGCATGCCGTGAAGGAGAAGATGGGCGTCCAGATCCCGTTCCCGATCATCGCCGACCTGACCATGAAGGTCTCCCATCTGTACGGGATGATCCACAAGGGGCAGAGTTCAACCGCGGCGGTAAGGACGGTCTTTTTCATAGATGACAAAGGGATCATGCGGGCGATGATCTACTATCCGCTGCAGAACGGCAGGTACATGCCGGAGATCCTCCGGCTGGTCAAAGCGCTCCAGACCACGGACAAGTTCAAGGTGGCAACACCGGCAAACTGGCAGCCGGGCGACAAGGTGGTTGTACCTGCGCCCAAGACCGCGGCCGAGATGGAGAAGCGGCCGACCGAAGGGTACGAGTGCAAGGACTGGTACCTCTGCTTCAAGAAGATCTGATAACTTTTTTCCCTTTTTTCCTTCCTGTGATCTTACTGTTCTGAATGGCCGGGAGTTCCTGCGAAAATCCATTTCACAATTCTTATCAGACTCATTCCCCATTTCAGTAAACAGGAGATATGATGCAACCGTTAAGTTACGTCCGTTCGCGATCTGCTGTTATTCTCTGTCTTACGCTAATCATCCTGCTGGTACTCAGCGGTACCGTTGCCTCAGCAACAGTAAATGTCCGCCCGCAGGCCACAACCAGCCCCGCTATCAAATTTATAACAACGACACCCACGTCTTCACCCACACCGCAGACGGTCACCTGCACTGCACCCTGCGAGTGCCTCCTCACGTCCGAAGCGGTCACGAAATGGGGCGAATCCGGGTTCACCCAGTGCGCCGAGCTGCCGTGCGGGTACAGCTACACGATTGCGGGCGCACCTCTGGAGAAACACTGTTTCCAGCAAAAGCCGGTGACAGCCGCTACAAAAGCCCCGGTTGTCACCTCAGGCATTACCATGCAGACGATCACTGCTGCCCAAACCTACTACCAGGTACAGACAACAGGGACTGCAACCTACACCACACAACCCATCGTTCTGCAGACGCCCTCTCTTGCCATGACCGGCAGCGATAATGTCGGACTGCACGATGTGGTACTGGCTGACAGCGATAACGACGGCCTGCCCGATATTAATGATAACTGTCCGCACAGCGCCAACCCGGAGCAGTACGATTACGATAATGACGGGGCGGGTGACGACTGCGATTCCTGCATGATTGCAAAAAACCCGGACCAGAAGGACACCGATGGCGACCTGATCGGGGATGCCTGTGACCTCTGCCCGCTCTCAAAAGAGCCGGATATCCAGGGGAACACGGATGACATGGATGCACCCGGTGCTGAAGATTCTGACAATGACCGTATCGGCAACCGGTGCGACAATTGCCCCACCATCGCCAACCCTGACCAGAAGGATTCGAATAATGACGGGATTGGCGATGCCTGTGCTGCTGACCTCTCCGTCATGGTCGCCGAACCGGTGCAGGTTATATCAGCCTACGGGACGCCGCTGGTGAGAGACAAGGGGACCGCCTTCACCGTGAAGGTGCGATCAACCGCCAATTACCCGATCATGACAAAATTCAGGCTGGTACTCCCGCAGGACCAATGGGATATGGTCCGGGGAAATGCCCTGAACAAGAACCAGATCCCCGCATCTTATGAGTTCCCGGAGGTGTGGGGGCCGGTGGAGATCCCCGCCCATGCCGATAACTACCGCGTAATTCTGCCGGTCATTCCTGAAACGGAGCGCGATAAGAAGATCGATCTCTCCAATGGAGATTTTGCCGGCAGGATGATCGTCAATTCCTTGAGTCCGGCCTACGGTATTGTTATCCCGGACGTGCGGGTCATGCCAAAACCAATCCGCAACCCGGCATCGTTCTCTGTTGTTATCGATCCTGAGAACACGGTGATCGAGACCAACGAGAACAACAACCGGTGGGACTCCGGCTCCTACACGGTCGTAACCACGCGGGAACAGAGTTTTGGCATCCAGCGGGTACGGGTCATCAATAAAAACTGGGACAGCTCCCTTGACAACAATGCGGCAGCAAACCCCGAACACTGCACGGCAGACTGCGGGCCCGGAGGCAAGACTGAAGCACGGACTGCTGTCAAGAACAACCTGGAGTACTTCTTAGGGACCTTCCCGGTAGCGGATGACAAAATCTACGGTGTGTACCTTCCGGGCGATGAGGTCTGGGACACCAACGATCCGAACTTTGATACCCGCAGTGAGTTCCTTATCCATCTCTACAGCAAGGTTGCAGGAACCTATGACTGGGTAGTCGGAGAGACCTGCGGGTGCTGCGGTGCAACAATCTCATGGACGACAAAGGCTGTGCTGATCGGTAATTCCACGACAAATATCCACAATCTTGCCCATGAGGCGAGCCATGTCTCCGGCGTCGGGAATGCGGCCGACTGCTACGGGTGCGGGGACAACGGGGTCAAGTGCAGTGACTGCCGGAGCAGCCCCGGGTTCTGGGTGAACCGGTGGCAGGAATACCCGCTGCCAACCCCCCCTGCCGGAGGAGACCAGGCGAAATGGGACAGCGGCGAATCTGACTGGCTGAAACGGTGCTATTTCATGGATTTCTCCAATTATGCCCCTTACTGCTGGGCCCGCAAGGATGCAGTCGGAAAAACCGGGGGCGGTAACTGGGGAGACGGGTATGTTAACACCCTGAACCGGCTTGCCGATCCGGGAGATCCCGTGGGGCTGTATGCCAGCGGTGTGCTGTACAGCAACGGTACTATAACCCTTGCGCCGTTCAGCGTCATGGAGGATGTCCGTCTCGATGTGGCTCCCGGTTCACAGGGAGACCTGAATTTCGTGCTCAAAGGTTCAGACGGAAAGGTACTGGGCAGGACCGGCATTCCGGTGAGCTTTTCGGAGATGGCAATGCCCCCGGCAACCGGCACGGTTCTTTTGGACAGCACGGCATTTGCCAATATCATCGATTGGAAGGAGGGGACCAGATCAATCGAAGTGCAGGACGGGACCGGGAAAATACTTGCGGTCCGCACGGTCTCTCTCAGCCCGCCGTCCGTATCCGTCATTTCCCCCGCCGGGGGAGAGGTCTGGAAAGCGGGTACACCTGCAACGGTCCGCTGGCAGGCTGCCGATCCTGATGATGACCCGCTCACCTACGCCGTACAGGTCAGTGCGGATGCCGGCAAAACATGGATCCCGATGGCAGCAGGCCTGACCGGATCCGAATATACTTTTGACACGACAGGGCTGCCCCCGGCACAACAGGCGGTCGTGAAAGTGCGGGTATCGGACGGGGTGAACACGGCCGAGAGCATTTCCGCCCGGCCATTCACAATCTTGTCCGATGAAACGAAGCCGGCAGGTGCCGGGTATGGCAGCGAAGTCGTATTCCTGTGCATCGCATCGGTTGCCGGGGCATACCTGATTATTCTGAGAGAGAGGCGATAAACGCAATCCAGAACTTCATTTTTTTTACTGGAGGGAATGGTGTGCTCCCACCATCAAAGGCCGCAACCGGATTGAGACGAGGCTTACCGAATGGCATGAATGCAGGGGATGGTAACTCTGCAAAAAAAGATGACACCGGCCAGTCTTTTTCTGAGATAATGTAATCCAATCTTTTTTTTACTTAGCCGTCACAAGAAGAAAACTATGCCAATCAAGGTCCTTGCCTTTGCCGGAAGCCCCCGCCGGCATGGGAACTCGGAGACGCTGCTCGACTGGATACTTGGATCCATGGTCGAGGACAAGGACGTTACTATTGAGAAAA
>CAZMCL010000163.1:0-4560 GCA_964564375.1 uncultured Methanoregula sp.
GCGGCGGTTTAGGGAACGATTATCATTTAAAATGACCCTGCCCGGCGAGGCCCCGAAGGGGGAGAATTACTCAACTATTGCAGAGTATTCAATTCATTCCTTCACAGCAGCTCGGAGAGGCGCCGCCCGACACTGCCTGCACACTTCTCCTGGTATTTGCAGCGGTTACAGGGAGCGTTCAGCGGGGGTTCGGGCAGGGTGCCGTCCATTATGGACCGGTACTTGTGCAGGGTGGCGATCACATGCCGGCGGTCACGGGGCTGGACCGCATGATATCGCGAGACCCCGTCGGGGATGTACTCCACGTTCCCGCCCTCGACTTCCTTTGCGGTAATCTCCTCGAGGCACAGGGCGATTGCCGCGATACGCAGCCGGTCGGCGGCATAGGTTCCCATCGGCATAGCACCGGCAGCCCGTATTATCGAGAACGCACCATCATCCGTTATGCGGTCGGCCATCCCAGCCAGCGCATGTTTCTCA
The DNA here is from genome assembly GCA_964564375.1 of uncultured Methanoregula sp. Classification (GTDB taxonomy): domain Archaea; phylum Halobacteriota; class Methanomicrobia; order Methanomicrobiales; family Methanospirillaceae; genus Methanoregula. The sequence continues at coordinate 481 of CAZMCL010000163.1, forward strand.
GAAAAAACCATAACGTCATTCTCTTTCGCCGGCTTCCATTCGTGCTTGTTACACGAGGTTACGCAGATACCTAAGAATTCCTTCAGGCCGGGATCGATTCCCGGGCGGACTGTCGCAATCTCGTCCCAGATAACCTCCGCATCAAGGGGTTTCCCGAGATGGTACGAGAGCTGCTTGCAGATCGCGTACCGGTCGGACTCGGTGACCATATCGCTTTTTTCATAATAGAACCGGACCGGGCAGGCATGCACCCGCACGAGATCCGAGATTGAAATATGCCTCTTCTGCTCCGCCAGAATAACTCCTCACTGGATCGTGGGAAATGAAACGGATTATAGTTATTGGCAGAATCGGGGACCCGTGTCAGCCCCCGAAGGTCAGTTCGAACACTTTACACCGAGGTTTATCCCCAGTTCCTCAAATGCTGCCATCCAGCGGCAGGCTTTCTCGTCCTTGCATTTTGCCTGCCCCTGCATGGGGGCATGTTTCTCGCACCCGATACGGAAGTACATGTTCTGGCACTCCCAGAGATCATAGGTCAGGCCAAGAGGTGCGAGAGTCTTGAAAAGGGCATTGATCGTCTCCATGAGTGCCGTATCGTCCGCGCTCTCCGGGATCTGCTGCATACGGGAGAGGATCGCTTTTGTTGCGGCAAACTCCAGTACTGCGGTATCAGGAGTGAATTTGCCGTTGACCACCTCGTTGACAATGATATACAGGTCCGCCATATCGATGGTTGTTGCCTTTAGTGCCTTTTTCAGGTCACTGTTGAGAATCTGCCGGATCGGGTCCTCGAGAGCACCCGGTACCGGTATCTGCATCTCCCGCATCACTTTTAGGAGCGGGAAGTACTGGCGGTAGATCTGGCGGTATTCCGATTCGAGATCGGACAGCGTGGATTGCAGGACGTGGTACAGCACCCTGCGCTGGCCGTCCTTGAAGAGGTGCCGTAGCGAGTAAGACCGGGATCCGAAATGCCGCTCGATAGCGATGATAATCTGCGGTATATCGCTCATTGCAAATGCGCTCCTGAGCTCGACCTGCATTCTGAGGAACGCCTCCTCATCTGCCGATTCCCGTGCCCCGCCAAGGAAATTATGGTTCCCGAGATAGAATACAGCAAACTCAACGGTGTTTTCCTCACCGGTGATCTGGGACTGGAGGAAAACCCTGCCCATGGCAAGCCGGAGGTCTCCGGTAACCGACCGCTCGTATGCTTCCGTGCGGACGGTGTAATTCCGGATCGGGACCTGGTCGGGCGATTCACAAACAAGCGATGAGAGGGCAACATGGAAACCCACGCGGGAGAGGTCAACCACCGTGGTCTTCACGAAATTCCGGTACACCTCGGCACCGTTCCGGTATTGCGGGAGGTTGCTTTCTGCATCCCGCAGGATTGCGATGAAGTCCGGTTCGAGGTCAAGGCCGGTCAGTTCCCGTAAGAGCTGCATGGCACGGCAGGCATACTGCATCACCTGCACGGGTTCGATACCGGAGATGTCGTCAAAGAACCAGCCGCAGCTCGTGTACATCAGGAGGGCGTTCCGCTGCATCTCGAGGAACTTGAGCGTCTGAACCCGGTCCTCTTTTGTCAGCGGGCGGAAGGTATGCCTGCCAAGAAACGCCTCAACATTTTTTGGTGAGCGGTTGAGGATGACATGGATATAGTCGTCCCTTGCCTGCCACGGGTCTGTAACATACGAGTTCATCCGGTCCACGTATATCGGGACTAATGTATCCCGCAGCCAGTCCATGGCTGAACGCAGCGGGCCCCGCCATGCCTGCCGCCAGGTGATTTCACAGGCCTGCATGAGCGCTGGCACCAGGTTATCGCCGGCATGGCCATACATTGGCAGCGTGGCTGTCCGGACCATGGCACCATGCGTGCAGCAGCCGCAATCGCTCCTCCAGCGCTCGATCCCGTGGGGGCAGCTCCAGGAGGTGTTCTCGATAATCCCGACCTCGAAAGTCGGGGGAAAGAGCGCGAGGTATTCCCCGAAGATGGTGAACTTTGCCGGCTGTTTTGCCTCGATCAGGTAGAGGGCGTACGAAAGGGCCATGTCGCCAAAGCGGTGGTGATGGCCGTAGGTCTCGCCATCCGATGCAACCGTGAGCAGCCCGGCCGCCTTCTGGTTCCGGGTAAAATACTGCATCATCCGGCTGGCAAAGACCTCCCCGTTCTCAAGCAGGTTCGAAAACGCCACCTCCTGGGCAAGAGTATCGTCAAAGAAGAAGAGCGCGATCGACCGGCCTGAGGGCAGCCGGCAGAGATAGGGCTGGGAAGTATCGATGGTGCCCTTACTGACGGCAATCCAGTCCGCATCCCCAATCTTTCGGATGCGGCTGGCCTGCCGGGGGGAAAGGATGGTAAACCGGATTCCCGCTTCGGCAAGCATATCGAGCGTCTCGATGTCCACCGCGGTCTCTGCAAGCCACATACCCTCCGGTTTCCGGCGGAAGCGGTGCTCGAAATCCCGGATCCCCCAGACGATCTGGGTATGCTTGTCACGGCTGCGTGCCAGGGGCATGATGATGTGGTTGTAGACCTGGGCAATAGCAGCCCCGTGACCGGAGAACCGCTTCATACTCTCGGAGTCTGCCTCAAGGATGGCTGCATAGACCTCAGGGTTGTTCTCTTCCAGCCACGCGAGCAGCGTTGGCCCGAAGTTGAAACTGATACGGCTGTAGTTGTTGACAATATCGATGATCTGCTTCTTTGAGTCGAGGATGCGGGACGCTGCATTCGGCGCATAGCACTCGGCGGTGATCCGGGCATTCCAGTCATGGTACGGGTAAGCCGAGTCCTCCACCTCCACCTCCTCGAGCCAGGGATTCTCGCGGGGCGGCTGGTAAAAGTGACCGTGAATACAGATATAGCGGCTCATCGTGCCTTATTCCCCCAAACATCGTTTTGATCTTTCTTGGCAGCTGGAATACGTTATTCTCCCTCTCTCTTTTTCCTGATTATAATGCTTCCGGGATTTTTGGGTAGTGCGATACGTAAATGGGACATTTGCCGGGTTTTGACCTTTTAGGGAAAAGACGGATAATAGATCAAAAGAAACACTGATGACATGGCCAGCCAGGAAATATCTGTTAATATCCCGCCAACGCTCGACCCTGTGTACAGCAACATGATCCAGATCGCGTACAAGGACGATGAGTTCACGTTCATGTTCCTCCACCAGCTCCCACAGGTGAACCAGGCCCGGGCAAAGGCTATTGTCTCCATCACCCCGTCGCATGCCAAGAACCTTCTTGCGGTATTGACAAAGACCGTCGCAGATTACGAGTCCAAGTTCGGCACAATCTCCCCCAAGGAACAGCAGGGGCCCCAGAACGTCACCACGCTCTCCGGCTACTCCTGATCCGGACCCACACATATTTTTATTAACGCACAAAGCCGATAGTATGAGGTATTGAGCCGCCGTGGCTTAGCGGCATAGCGGCTGATTCGTAATCAGCAGGTCGGGGGTTCAATTCCCCCCGGCGGCTCTTTTGAGAAATGTTTTCCGCTTGTTTTTCCCAAGTTGTCCGACAATAACAAATGTCCCGGGCAAAAATACACAATTTATATAATCTCTCCTGACCCTTCTCACCAAAGGGAGATTGTGGCTGGTCAGACCCGAATTACTGCTGCGCGAATCCGTAAGTCCTGCTTTCGGATACTTACTGCACTTCTTGTTTTTCTTATACTCATACCGTGGACAGGAGCAACCATATCCGGGGGAGCGGGAAAAGTCCAGGTGCTTGATGGAGAGATCCTGCCCGGGCAGGCTGTCTGGTATAGTCTCCACGGTCTAACGCAGGGGGATACAGTTTCTGTGTATGTGCAGGGCACCTCCGGGAACCTTGATCCTTTTGCCGCGATAACACCGTCAATCATCAGTCCCACCAGTATGCGGGATACGTTCCTCTCCGAGATTAACCGGTCGATCTCTGCAGGTTCTGATCCGCTCCAGGTCATACCGGACCTGGCTAACCGGCATTTTCCGGCATGGGATGATGATGGCGGGGAGGGGTACGCGTCCGTGTTCTCGTATACCGTGCCCGCTGACGGGACATATTACCTCCTGGTAA
>CAZMCL010000164.1:0-4552 GCA_964564375.1 uncultured Methanoregula sp.
ATGGACCATATTCATCGTTGAATGTTTTTCGCGAGATGTGGCCGTGGAGCATATAGACAAGGTTTTCACCGGCAATGTTTTTACATTCCTCGATTTCATCCTCGGCCGTGGGATCCTTGATATGCTTCAGGCGGCTTCCGTTGAAATACCGAACGAATATATAACCCTGCATATCGACCATACAAAACATCAATAAATCGATGCTCGTTTTCAACTGATTATACTGGTCGGGGCCGGGCATTGGGCGTGTCAGATATCGAATCCGCTGTAAGATCTTGCCGTATTTTTTCACATACGAAAAATGCACATTCGCGGTTTTGATGGGGTGTAGAACATAGGCTTGCAGGGCGAACCGCCACTCCTCCCGGATCTCCTCCAATTCCTCAAGAGGCAACTGCAGGCGGCAACCGCGCTTATCGACTGAGATAATATGCACATGCGGATGCCACTTTTTGCCGCCTTTGTCTCCAAAAAGATGGAGCGATGCCACGCTCGGCAGTCCCGGGAAGTGGGTTTTGATGATCTTTTCCGCCATTCGGATCAATGCATTTAAGGCCGGGCGGGTTTTGAAGTGGATCCGCTCTTTCCCTGGTACCGTAAAAACCGCCTGTCTCAATATTGTATTTTCCTTATCGATCGTCAAATGATCGAGCACCCTGGACATCCTTTTGATGTTTATTCGACCGCCCTTCTGTCCGCAGGTTTCACACCACCATCTCAGGCATGGAATAAATTTGAAATATATCCTTCCTGTCTTAGCACCCAAAAACCTACAAGCGATTTGATCGCAAAGCTGAGATTTGTACCAGAGATCTTCCATTTTGAGGAGTTTTTCAGCTTCTTCGAGTGCAGTGATATCGGGGGTTAGAGGGGCACCCCCCCCATCGCTGGACACTGTGTCAAGATAAGGGGCGGCATTTTGGCCGTTCTCGGTTCCTTGAAAAATGTTTTCCGCAGTCTGTGAGCGCATGGGCATCCTTAAAAATGCCCCGGCGCGCCGCCTCCCGGAATGTTACCTGTGTGGGCTATACGCCCAAGGTGTGAACATCCGGACGGATACGCCGGGGGCTTGTTTGGCGCTTATGGCGCAATAATCAAGGGGTGTCCGTTGTCGGGATCGAGCGAACACTTCCCAAAAAGTGATACAGCCTTCAGCCACAAGGCAATGCGGCAATGAAGCATGCCGTCCGCTTTGCCGATGTCATATAACATTTGATCAACGACGGCTTGATGTCTTAGTGGAATGCGTCCCTCTCGTAACAATTGATCGAGGGCATCATGTACCAGTGTTGCTCTCATTGATGATTTTGTGTCGATCGTGGGACCGGATGCACCGTCCCAGGCATACCCTGTGCAGATGGTCAGGGCACCCTCTTTCGTGAGTTCGACGTAAAGAGTTGTTGCGTTGACTCCATAGATCGGGACCATTATCTGATAGTCGGCACACAGTTGATATTTGTAGCCTTTTTTGTAGTAGATTTTTCCCTTTTCCATAACGTGCCCCCTTAAAACGCCTGGTTTACCGCATTACTGCAATCCTCGCTTGATGGATGGGTATACACCTGTGTTGATGTAATACTCAAGTGCCCCAGCAGTTGTTGAACAACACGCATCGACGCTTTTCGCATCAAGCGTGTTGCAAAGGTATGGCGCAGGGCGTGAGGGTGAAAGGCATGGTCCAACCAAAGCCGAGTATGTTTCCCGCAGATCCGTTGCACGTCGCGGGGCTGAATCCCTATCTTTAAGTTCCGCGTGATAAACGCGGGAGAGAGGGGGTCGGGAGTTCCGAACTTTTGGACATACGCCGCATAGTACTGCTCAAGCGCGGACGTTAAGGCGGGAGAGAGTGGGAGCAGCCGGACGAGATCATGATGTCCGTGACCGTTAGCAACCTCAATCGAGCTAAAGACCACTTTGCCGGAATATAGATCCCGAAAGCGAAGCGCACACAATTCCCCATTTCTCATCCCCGCATGCAGTAACAGGAGCAACATGCACCGATCCCTTACGGGTGCAGCGTTAATCCGTACCATGAAAGTCACATATTGTTCATCTGTCAGTGTTTGTACCATTGTCCACCTCCATAATTGACTCAGGAGCCACGATCCGCCCCTTGTGATGGTAATGTCATGCCGAGGGAGCGTCTGACGTTACCTATGCACCAGTGTGAGAGACTGGTAATCAATCTGGATCATATTCGATGTGTATGTGCGTCCTTTCAGAGACAACATCAAAGTCATCTCCCAACTCCCCTTCAATCTCGATAACTATTTCGTCAAGATCCCGAGAGGGATTCCGCATATCATACGCATCGTTGCTGTAGTGCAATGAGCCCTCTCCGTGGACACCGGCAAAAGTTTCCGTGATCACCAGCTCAAAATCATGGGCTCTCAGGATTTTAGCGACCACGGGCAGGCTCCTGCGAATCTCGCGGTTCAGCCTGGATATATCAACTCCCGATTTTAGCAGCATGACATTCACCTTTCCACCCTTCACCGTGTACGATGCCGCACACGGAACAGATCCCGGCCTCTTTCGGGCTTGTCAGCCGCCTTCCATCGAGTTCGATCGCAAAGTGACCCAGGATCGATTTATAGATTTGTCTCCCGTTTAAATATCTTCCTGTGGGGTTCCAAACCCGATCTGTAAAACTTCCTGTATTTCGCTTTTCCATCAGACGCCCCCTTTAACGACATCTTTAGAATTACCCATAAAGCAAAAGCGTCATCCTGTAAAGAAAAAAAAATTAGACTTAAACTCAGAGTGTCGTTATTCGATATTGCCGGAAGTGTCGTTATTGTCAACAGGGCGCTAAAATCGATTTCAAGGTGGAAATGTCTTACTACATATAAAGTACGACATTGACAAAAACAACAAAAAACCCCTCACCCGTAAAACGGGGAGGGGCAGAATTTTGCTATTCAGTTAAAAAGGTCGAAATCATCCGTGGATGGTTTTGGCCTTTTTGGGCGCGATCGCGGGGATCGTCGGAGCGGAGCCCTGGAGATTGTACTGCATCACGTAGTAGTTGAACCCGCTGATCGGAGGATACACGTCTCGGGCTGCAACGTCCCACTTGTCCTTGTAGGTCTCGTCATTCCCGGCACCGGAGTCCGGCGTAACGGCGGTAAGACCCTGCCAACCAGCAACCGCAGACGCCATCAATGCGCGTTGTGCCTGCTGTGCCGCTGTGTTGGGGTTACTTGGGATGGTATATCCCCTGATGTAGTTTCTGCCTTTCCAGATTGACGCGGTCAGGCTTTTGTATATGGTACCACTCGCGTCAACACTCATAAAAGGACCGCTTACCCTTGCCATGATGATTACCTCCCTTTCATAGGATGGTGCGACTTTGGCACACTTCTTACCCAAATGCAAGTCTATTTCTTCATCAGCACAGCGAAGCACCAGTCATCTAAGGGGAAACCGGGAAAGTCGCGGCACTCTCGGAGCCGTCTTTCTCGATCCGTTTGCCTGATCCAGTTATACGCCGGATGATCCAGCTTTTTTATCCACCAGTCCCAGGGGCGGATATTAACGTGTGATTCTTCGGGCATCTGTCTGTCGATGTCCAGTTTGGTATCGATCTCAAGAAAAAGGATTCCTCCATGCTTTGCCACCCTCGAAAGATTTCTAAGGGCCGCATCCGTGAACTCTTCTGGAATATGTTCTAGCGTCGCGCCACAGTAAACAATATCAAAGGTGTTGTCTGGGATCGTGAGCATGTCCTCAAGAGCGGTCTGTATCACGGGAAGTCTCACGTTGGTCTCTACAAAATCACAGCAATAGGAACTCACATCACAGCCGACAACTTGAGCACCGAGGATCTGAAAGGCAACCATCCAATGACCGAGGCCACAACCGGCATCGAGGATCTTTTGACCTCGAAGCGGGATCACGGCATCAAGCCAGCGGCAAGCCTCCAGGTGCCAGCCGCTCCGGACACATCGAGACATCCATGTATAACCCGATTTGACGCCGGGGGTGTCGAAATAATCCTTATCGTAATAATTCGATATATCTTCATAGTTAAATGACATTACTCTGACCTCCCTTTTTCTGTAAGTTTTGAGACGATTTTTTCCCTGAAGTGTTTTACGAACTCCGCAGGGTCAGGGGCACCGGCAAATGGGGCTCCGTAAAACACCGGCTTGAAGTTGCCTTTCAAAAGCTGCGTATATGGAACGGACCCTACCCCGAACGGCACCAGGGATAGAGACCGGCCGTCCATAGCTATCGGACATACGGCGGTGCCCAAAGAAAGCGCGGGGATCGTGGCGTGAAGCCGAGCCGATACCATGTGAGAACACCCGGCATAAAACAAAAGCAGCGATGCCGGATCTGATAGGCAAATCTTTCTTTGATGCTGTGGAAGGGTCTCATTTAATAAGGCAAACTCGTTTGCCATGTGGGCCACAAGGTATGTTGGTAATCCGTTGTTGAAATCTTTTTCAAGGTTTGCCATAGCTCTTATCAGTGGACCCGAACAATTAAGAGAGGGAATCACAATGGCGTTGTGAGTTTTTGGGGCGGGTGCAATCCCCAACCAATC
>CAZMCL010000165.1:0-561 GCA_964564375.1 uncultured Methanoregula sp.
CACCCACATATTTTACAGATATGTCGAGATGCTTTGCCACCGGCACCTGTACGATTTCGCAGGGGCGTGCACCACAGAAATAGGTGGCGATATCTTCAGGGTTTCCTACGGTTGCCGAGAGGCCGATCCGCTGGAAATCGCCGGCATAGACATGGAGCCGTTCGAGCGCAACAGCCAGCTGGGCACCCCGCTTGCTGCCGGCAAGTTCGTGGATCTCGTCAACAATCACGTACTTCACGCTGGCAAGGTGTTGCCGCAGGCGTTTTCCCATGAAGAGGGCCTGGAGAGTCTCGGGTGTGGTGATGAGAAGATCTGGCGGGGAGAGCGCCTGTTTGCGCCGCTCGGCCATCGGGGTATCGCCATGCCGTACACCAACCCGAAGGCCAAGCTCGCTACACCACCACTGCATGCGGGAGAGGATGTCGCGGTTCAGCGAGCGGAGCGGGGTTATGTAGATGGCCTTGAATCCCCCGCCCGCGGGAAGGGAGAGGAGCCCGTTGAAGACCGGAAACATCGCACTCTCGGTCTTTCCGGTGCCGGTAGGTGCGATAAGGATGATGT
>CAZMCL010000165.1:571-4549 GCA_964564375.1 uncultured Methanoregula sp.
CTAGTGGGAAAGAATGTTTTTTGGAAGTTGTGAATAAGGATGATGTTCTTTTTGTCATGGATGAGCGGGATGGCCTGCTTCTGGGCATCAGAAAGTGAGGTGAAGCCCCGCTTCTTTACGCAAGCCTGAACCCGTGGATCAAGCACCTCAATCGCTTTCATTTTCCTCGATCCCCCGTAATGGACCGATGTAGGTCCCATCGGCAAGGATAATCTCCGCCCCCTCTTTTTTCATGCAGCGGGAGATGGGCGAGAAAGGGTTGTTTACGATCCGCGCAATGTCATACCCGGCGAGTTCGTTGAAGGCTGGGACAAAAAGTGCACGGGTGACGGGAGCATCCGGCCCGCTGTTCAGCCCCAACCGTACTGCATCCACATCTGCCCGGAGGTAGGCCGGTCCCTGGTGCGCACAGCCCACCTCATCCCTGAGCGAGACAATGGGATGGTGGTGCCCGATGACAAGAAGATGGCCGCCAAGGTCCGGGGCGGGATAGGTATGCCCGTGCAGGTACCCCACCCCGTCGATAAGTGCCCCTTCCTTTGGACGGATCTCCTCTTCGGGCAGGAACCTTTCGATCGCGATATCGTGGTTACCGGGAAATACGACCAGCGGGACCTTCTCGCGGAGCGCATCAAGGATCTTCGGGAGCTCGTGGTATTCCTGCCACGTGAGCGAGGGGATGCTATGCTTGATGTCCCCGAGCAGTACCAGCCGATCGGGATCGGCAACTTCGATTGTCCGCAGCGCACGCTCAAGCCGTGCTTCGCTCCGGCTCCGGAAGTGGAGCCCGTGGGCAGCGAGATCCGCCTCGATGCCGAAATGAAGGTCCGCGATGACGAGTGTCCGCTCCTCGTTCACAATAACCACCGCAGGGCCAAGGGGATGAAATTCCAGGTTCATAACAGACGGATAAAACCTTTCTGCGGCTGGTAGCATTCGTCTTCGACAATGAGTGCTTCGACCGCAGTAAGAACCGCGTCCTGGAAGACGCCCTGTGCCGCAAGGGTATCAATGATCTCTTCAACCGCCATGCCCCGGGGCCCCCCATTTGTTTTCAGGAGATCGATGATAAAAATCCGTGTATCCGGCTGGTCAGACGTTGTCGTTTCCACGGGCTTAACATTCCCGACTGCTGCCTCGACCATGGCCGCCATCTCATCGAGATGGGCAGGAGTGATTGCATAATGACGGAGCGCGGCTGCCACCCGTTCATCCGTACACTTCCCCAAAAGGGAGAGACGGGCAGTTTCCAGCCGGTGAAGTGTTTCCCGTGCGGTTTTCAGTATCCACAGGTCACGGGCCGGACGATCGATCGACCGGACACAATCGGGACGGATCGAGAGAACCGGATTGCTGCCCTTTTGCCAGAGCTGTGCCCGCCCGGTCAGGGAAATGAACGATGGGAGCGGGGTCTTCTGAATCATTTCGGCTGACAGCGATGACCTCCCGCCACAGGCAAGATCGAAACCGCCGGTCGGGTCAGCCAGCCGGGCATACATCATGTCCCCGTTCTCGCGCACTTCCGTGAGTGCCCCGGCAAGGAATACCTGCCGGCAGTATGCACCGGAGGGGGTCACCACCCAGGTGGCGTTCCTGTCGTCGCCATCCGGTACCGCAAGCGTTGCCTGACCGAATTCACCGGCAAAGAGCCGGGCTGCCCCCTCCATTGTGTTATTATCTTTGATTGCGGGGTACTTCAAGATATAGTCGGGGGCACACAAAGCGTAATCGTGATTCACTCATGGATGCATACAGGTGACAGCAGGCTGCGTCTGGAAAAGAGCTGTATTAAAAAACAGGTTTGATTATTGTTTTTTCCAAAAACTGCGGAAGATTCCCGCGATTGCTCCTACTGCAGCAAACACCGGCAGAACGGACATCGGTGATTTTGTCGCAGTGGTGACCGGGACATCTCCGCCCAGGTCAGGGGGAACTAGTGTGTTATCGAGAGCATACGCGTTGTCGTACGCCACTTTTGCTTCAGTAATCCGCCCAAGATTATTAAGGGCATTGCCCTTGTTGTACCATGCAATGGAATGCACGGTCGTCAGGTTTCCTTCCACAGCAAGCGCCGCATCGGCAGCAGCAATTGCCTCCTCATTGCGGTCGAGCATGACCAGGATCCCTGCCCGGTTGGACTGGATGAGGCCGGTCAGCGATGTGACGTTCATGGCAAGTGCCTTGTCGGCACTGTCAAGGGCCTGCTGATATTTTCCTTCATTGGCAAGGTCGACACTATCCGAGTACAAAAAACCGGCCGTGTTGATCTGGTCGGATGTATCGGCGGCTAATGCGGGACCCATAACAATGAGCGCGATCGCCAGAACGGTAAGGATTATTCGTAGTTTCATAAGCGAATCTCCAATTCCTGTATGCAATTAATGTCGTATAAAAGAGCGGACGAAAAAGGGATGTTATTTCCTCTGCCATGCGGCAAAAGCTGCAGCGATCCCAAAGCCTGCAAGCGCAATCCATTCAGGCAGGGGCGCATACGTGGTCGGTACCGGGACCGGGGTCGGGGGTTGAGTAGTCGGGGCCGTGACCGGGGATCCGGTTATTTCGGGCGTTACTGTTTCTGCAGGAGTCTCTTTCGGAGTGACCTGCGAAGGGGTTGAGGTTACCCATGTTGGCTGAACAAAAGTGATCTCAGCAGTACTGGTGAGCTTCCCCTCCGTATCCGTGATGCCTTCAGATTTGTAAACGTCCTGCATCTTATTCAGGTTCTGGCTCACCGTGAAACGGTAGGTCCCCGGGGGGTACACAAAGTCGCCCTGGATATTGCGGGCCTGAAGGTCCCAGCTACCTCCGGACTTCCAGATATACGGGGAGGAGGAAATATACGGCGACGTGTCAAGGGTCAGGATAACGGTATCCGGTGCACCGTAACTTCCGGTATAGATGTTTGTCACGCTCATTTGGTTCGGATCTGACAACTTCACCGTATAGAAACCATCAGCCGGCGTAAGTTCGAGACGGTATTTGAGCTGCAGGGCAACATCCATATTAGTATCGATATGGTAGGTGACGTTTGCCGTGGTGGGAACCGTTGTACCGGTCACATCCTTATTGGCATCTATGTCCCAGACACTCATCTTCACTTCGGGCTCATGAACAACAAAAACCGTATCGTGAGGTTGTCTCTCTTCGCAGTACCACGTCCCGGCATATCCGCTGTAATCGGAAGGGCTGAAGGTATACTTCGACATGACAGGTGAGTACTCATTCAGTGAGCGGAGCGTGATATTCTTTGCCGCGGGCATGGTGGGTTCGAACCCCTCGGGCACCCACCCGATGATCCGGCAGTTATCCAGTGCCCTTGTGATGTCCACATTTGACTCCCCGATGAAAACCGGGGCGCCCGCAACAATCTTCGTGGTGATGCCACCTGACGGTATGACCGTGAGCAGGAATAAAATGAGAACAAGTAAAATATATTTTCCTTGCATGACAAGTAATTTCAGGAACCCTTATGATAAATATTATGACATTCTTTACGTACAGCGCGTGATTTTTAAAAGGACACGATTAAAAGGACAGGAACTATAACCGGTTTTACTGGATATATCACAAGTCGCCATCACCCGTTCAACGCGTCCGTCATCTGAGGAACACCATGGAGGAGAACAACACAATCTGGATCGAGAAATACCGGCCGGCCCGGCTCGCCGATATCGTAGGACAAGATGAGATCGTCGAGCGGCTGACATCCTATGTAATGACCGGCAACCTTCCCCACCTCCTCTTCACCGGAAGTGCCGGTGTCGGGAAGACCACGGCCGCAGTGACCCTTGCCAGGGAATTTTTCAAGGACAACTGGCAGAGGAACTTCCGCGAAATGAATGCCTCCGATGAGCGGGGGATCGATGTCGTGCGCAACCAGATCAAGGAGTTCGCCCGGACCATGCCGGACGGTAATGCCACGTTCAAAATCCTCTTCCTCGATGAGGCTGATGCCCTGACTACCGATGCACAGGCCGC
>CAZMCL010000166.1:0-4531 GCA_964564375.1 uncultured Methanoregula sp.
CATCGATGCCATCGTCACGGTAACTGAAGACAGGTTTACCCTGAAGCCGTCATCGGTGATAATCACGAAATCCGATGTGCTCATCCAGCAGGCCGGCAGCCGGTACAGCTGGTGGGTGCCCCTGCTCGCAGCACTCAAGAACGCAGTCGTTGAACGCAAATTCCGGCGCATCGCGGTCGTTGGCGTACCCTGTGCAGTCCAGGCCCTCGCACGGATCCGCACCAGCGACAACGATCTTCTCAAACCGTATGCGAACTCCATCCGCCTTGTCATCGGTCTTTTCTGCACCGAAACTTTTGACTATACCTCGCTTATCCAGGGTAAACTCCGCACGCACTATAAAATTGAACCCCACGAAATCCGGAAACTCGATGTGAAAGGAAAACTGGAAATCTTAAAAAACGACGGAAGTGTAACGAATGTTCCGCTCGCGGAACTGGAGACCTGCATCCGCAGGGGCTGCCACATCTGCACAGACCTGACCGCACTGGATGCAGACATCTCTGCCGGATCTGTTGGCAGTCCCTCAGGAACAACCACCCTCCTTATCCGCACAAAGACCGGTAAGGCATTTGTGGATGCAGCGGTACGACAGCAGAAACTTACCACCACTTCAGGCGCTGACACAGCTGCGATTGAAAAACTGGCAAATGCAAAGATCAGGAAAAATTCCAAAACGTAATTTTTTATCAGGTTCCCAAACTCCGACAATATGCTCCTATCCGGGCATATCACTTCTGTCCCACCCCCCTACCCTATACATCTACAGGATAATGTTTTCATACCATTACAGGGGAAACGTATAATATACTTCCAAGATTATTCTTCATCACAACACATTCCACCGGATGAATGCCCGATGATTTCAGTTCTTTACGTTGACGATGAACCTGCGATTCTTGATACCTGCCGCCGGATTCTTGAGCGCACAGGACGTTTCCGCGTAGATACTGCCGGATCGGCCACGGAGGCCCTGGACCTGATCCGAACCAGGACCTTTGATGCGGTTATAGCGGATTACCAGATGGAAGACATTACGGGTCTTGATCTCCTTAAGATAATCCGGAATGAATTTCCCGATCTGCCATTTATCATCTTTACCGGGAAAGGGCGCGAGGATGTTGTCATCGAGGCGTTCGAGCAGGGCGTTGATTTCTATGTCCAGAAGGGTGGCGACGCGAAATCCCAGTATGCAGAACTTGCTCACAAGATCGAGATTGCAGTTGAGAACCGACAGGTGAAGAAGAAACTGGCGCGGTCCGAAGAACGGTTCCGGAATTTTGTCGAGAATATTGAGGGTGTCGCATTCCAGGTCAGCTCTGACGGTCAGTTCTATCTACTGGAAGGTAACGTTGAAGAGACGACCGGCTACCCGCGAAAAGAGTTCCTTTCCGGGTATGTGTCCCTTGAGTCCATCGTCCATCCCGATGACCGTGACCGGTTTGTCGACAACCTTAAGCACCTCTCAACCGTTCCCGGGTTCCGGGCAGATTCGCTTTTCCGGATCATAAGAAAAGACAGACGTATCCGCTGGCTTCACGGAATATTGCATAATATCTGTACAACAAAACAGGACATTGTACATGTCCAGGGAACACTCACCGATATCACCTTCCTCAAATCCGCGCAGGAAGAAGTGGCCCGGACCGAGGAGAAATGGCGTGCAATCATCACCCGGGCCCCGGTTATCATTTCGGTTGTGGACCGGAAGGGCACATTTCTCTTTATCAACAAGTCCCACCCGCCAAAGAAGCCGGCCGATCTCATTGGCACCAGTGCGGGAGCGTATCTTGCACCGGACAGCGAAGATCTCTTCGTCAATGCTCTGCACCGGGTCTTCAGCAACGGGGAGATGATGCGGTTTGAATCCGCCGTGCCCCTTGGGGAGACGATAGTTGAATGGCTTTCCCACCAGATCAGCCCGGTTACGTGGAATGGTTCGCATGAAGCAGCACTCGTGGTATCAACGGTTATCACCGAGCGGAAATGGCTGGAACAGAACCTCCGTGACAGCGAGGAGCAATACCGCGCCATCGTAACAGCATCCGGTGACGGCATCATCATTATTGACCCGACCGGGAAAGTCACGTTTGGCTCCCCGAAAGTGTATGACATTTTTGCTCTTCCCTGCGAGCAACCCCTTGCTGGCATCACCGCACTGGATTTTATCGATCCGTCATTCCGGGCGGTCGCATCCACCAGGATGCAATCAGTTCTCGAAGGAGAACTTGATGCTGAACCGTTCGAATACCTGCTGGTAAAATACAATGGAGAGCGCTTCCATGGCGAACTGGTGACAACGCCCCTGCGCAATTCTTCAGGTACCATCAGCAGCCTGCTCATCCTGATTCGGGATATCAGTAAAAGAAAGGTCCTGTAACCCGCGCCATAACCTCGATTGATTTTCCGGCATTAGGGGTGGGTCGTTGCGACACGGTCACGGGGCATCAGAGGTTGAGGATCTTCCGCCGGACCCGGATCAGGGGCGATCCCCGCCGGAAGAACGCGGCAATATCCGGCACGAACTCCTCGTGCCAGCAGTCAGCTCCTTCATCCACCAGGCACCCCTGCCCAAGCGACTGGCGCACATGTTTTCCAAGACTGACCTGGAGAATGTTCTCCAATGAGAGCATGTCCTTTGCGTTTGTATACTCCCGGAATACCTCCATCTCATAATGGCCGTTTTTGATATACGGCCCCGGCAGTGTAGAGACGATATGTTTCTCGCGGAATTTCTCGGCATTGACCCGGTTCCAAACCGGGGGGCCGATATGCGTACGGATCTTCGGGAGATCCGAGACCAGGAGCTCGAAGAGGAAAAGACAACGCTCGGGCTGCATGGAGTAATGGGCATGGTGCACAACGAACCCGTTGCGTTCGAGATGCTCTGCGATAGCAGTAACGCTCCGCTTGAACTGGGGGACGATAACCTCTTCGATATACGGGGGTGTAGGGAAGGTGATTGCGTACAACGTAGTGCCGCGTTCAGTGAGCAGATCGGCGAGTTCCTCCCGGGTTATTGTATGCGGGCCCTCAAGCGAGAAAAAATGCTCTGAAGGTTCTTCGAGATATCCCCGCGCCAGTTCAACAAAAGCCACCATCCGGTCAAGGGAAACTGCTGCCGCAACATTCCGCTTGGGATCGACCGGGTCGATCATGATAAGCGGTTCGGGGAATTCCTTTGCCGTGTGGTTCTCAGGATCGATGATGGTTTTTGGTCTCCACTCGGACGCTGCTTTGAGGAGCGGGATGAAACCCCCGTAATGGAGGATAAGGAGTTCGCAGAGATACCCGGAGAACCCTTCGGTCATCTGGTCAGAACCGTAGATGCCGCCGGATTTAGTGAAGCGTTTCAGGAGCAGGACATCATCGATGAGCCCGTTGATCTTATCGGTTATGTAGCGGGTGTGGAACGGGGTCCGGTCAACCGCGCTCTGGATACGTGCCGCACTCTCGACTGCATAGCAGGGCACAAGATCCACCTCAACGTCATCAATATAGGCGCTGATGTATGGGTGTTCGGCATACTTCTCGTGATACTGGTTCGTGAAGGTGCCGGCAATCTTGCGGGCGAGCCCCAGACCTTCGGACTCGAGCGCCTCGCGGGAGAGGGCCGGGTCAAAGAGCATAAATACATCGAGGTCCCGGTCGCCACGCACCCACGTATGGCGGGCAACAGACCCCACGACCATCCCCTGTGCCTTCCCGCTCGCGGCGATCGCCTCTAGCAGTTTTGTTGCGATCCCACAGATATGATCGCGCTCTTCCTGTGTTGGCCGGATCTCTGCAAGGATCTTCTCTTCGATAAGCGACCGCTTCAAAAGGACACCTCCAGCAGATCCTCGTACACCGGGCCACTCGGCATCAGGGTGCTCTTCTTGAGTTTTATACCGCTGATGGTACAGTCACCATAGATCTTCCCTTCCAGGGTCTTGAGCACGGCAAAGAGAGAGGGGTCGGGATCCTTTATGCGGGCAAGGGTTGTATGCGGGGTGAACGGGCGGGTCTCCTTTGTAAACCCGAGCGGTGCAAGGGCATCCTCAATCTTTTGGAAAATTATTTTACCATTCCCGGAATCGCTGATGCTGCACCAGACCGTGAACGGGCGTTTCGGGTTGTTGACCGTGACGCTCCCGACACTTGCTTCAAACGGCTTGAACTGGATCGTGCGGACCGCGTCCATAACGCGGGGCAGGAGACGGTCATCCACCTCGCCAAGGAACTTCACCGTGATATGGATATTTGCAGGTTCCACAAACGTCATGCGTGCAGAACAGGTGCGAAGGGTATCCTGTGCGACTGCCAGCCGCTCCCGTATCTCACCGGAAAGTTCGAATGCAAGAAACGCCCTGACCATTACGGTACTATTATTCCATTCATCTACTAATGATAATCGCTTTAAAAGACCGAAGACCCGGTGCACAAACCATGATTTTTTTATTCACATACTGCCTATTGGTTAGATACAGAGTAGGGGTTGTTTTTTGTGCCGGAAGATCCGCAACTGATTGTGTATACACTTGAGCTATGT
>CAZMCL010000167.1:0-4527 GCA_964564375.1 uncultured Methanoregula sp.
TCACAAAAGAGCGCCCCAATATCATATCAGAAGCGAAATTGAACCGTTTCACCTGCTCAACCGAGATCAATCCCCTGATCGGGTTTGAATACCCAGAGGAGTACCATGACCGGGTGATCTTCGGTGACTATCCCTATCACTTCAATATCTCAATTAAGGATATCCCCAGAAACGAGATACGGACCATCGGCGAAATCCGGCCGGATGGGTACGGCTATATCCGGCGCCTTGCCAAGATCAAGACCTCAAGCAACGCGACCATCAATCACCTTGTTGTATCCAATTTCAGCTACATGGACCCTGAGCCGAATAATATGGTGACCCTCCATGAATTCTCAATTCTCATCAACACTTCCTACCTTATTAAAGATGAGATAAAAGATCCGGCCTTCCAGATCGATCCTTCGCGTGAAGAGGTGATGATCAACCTCACCGAGCTGCGGTCAACGATGAACGCACCAGATTCTCACCTCATCCAGATAGATCTCAAGAATATTACAATCAACACTCTCGAAGGGGGGAAGATGAACTACAAGCGGACATTTGCCGAACCGATTGTTGATGATGTCTATTACTATGATACCAGCAGCAACTATGCGACGATTCCCCCGGTGGAAAATTCCATCTGCCTGAAGATCAGGCCGGATATCATAGCGGAGATCCTGAAAGGGGCAAATTACCCCATCTACGTGAACATGACCTTCAACCTGACCCGCGAAAGCTCATTTTTGAATAATTCGGTAACCAGACCGTTTGATTATAATTATCATTCCAAAAACGTGACCCAGCCCCAGCTCCGGGATGCCATTATCGAGGTGGCGGTATGGTAAACGAGGGTGGCCAGCTCTTCACGATCGAGGGGCTTTCCGCCGCAATGATCATGGTCCTGACCGTCTTCTTTGTATTCAATACTACGTCGGTATACACGCCGGGCGACGCCCATATCAGCGACATGCAGCTGGAGATCCTTGGCACCGATGCACTCCGGATGATGGATGTCCCCGGATCCTATGGCACAAATTCCCTGCTCAGAACCATCATCGAGGAGCACCAGTTTGAAACATTCAATCGTACATTTCTGAACTATACGAACAACCGGACGCTCCAGGGGCCGGACCACATCAAGTATAACGCCAGCTACACCTGCCGGAACACTGACGATGACAGTATTTCCAGTATCGTGCTTGGAGGTTCCCAGAAACTCACCGGGACGGAACATCCCGTGAGAGTGACAAAGTGGGTACGGGTGCACACGGATGTCTGCTCCCCGCCGCCGGCCCAGGACAGGGCAGTTCTCGTGGAGGTATTACTATGGCGCGACTGAATGATGAGGCACAGTGGATCATCCTTATGGGATTTATCGTGAGTTTCAGCATCTTCTTCCTGGCACTGGTCCTCAACCAGTCTACGGTGGTGGGACAGACGACCGCAGAGGGAGTCATCGAGTTTCCCAAGAATGATATCCGGGACATTTCAGATGTGATAACTTCGGATATCGGGAGTTCCAATGAGGTTGTTGTACGCGAGGATTTCCGGAGGATTGCCCTGAACCGGAAAAATGCTGTCGTGAACTACTCGATGATTCCTGCCGATGATTACACCATTGTGAAGGTCTATTACAACAACGGGGTGACTTCTTATGAGGAGAACTGGACTTCGCTGTACTACTGATAACGATACCGCTGTCGCAAATATGATCGAATATGTCATGGTGAGCGGAGTGGTCATGTGCCTCCTTATGGTCATGTTACTTCTCGTCAATTCCACGATTATGGAGGGGCCGGCAAACCGGTTGAGCTATGTTGCCTTCACCGATGTCGGCAACGGGATATCAACGCGGATCGTGGATGTGTACGCAATCGCGCCCCGCGACGGGGAGCTCTCCACCCGCATGGAGATCCCTCCGGATATTGCCGGTAAAGTGTATTACATCGAGATTGGTTCCGGCGACGCCGCCAGCGGTGTCAACCAGGATGTAACGGTATACCGGGATTCCCTGTCAACCAGGGTTGCTCTTGCCGGTATCGGGGCATCCAAGGGTGTCACGGGCAATACCACGAGCCGGGGTTTGAAAAGGATCAGCTACAGTTCAAAGGGGTACTGAAAATGGGACAATTCAGCAAAAAAACAGATGATTGGGGCGTATCTGAAGCACTGGGATTCATGCTCATTTTTGCCCTGGTGATAGTGGGAATCGGCCTTGTTACCCTGTACGGGTACCCGATGCTCATCCAGCAGCAGACCAGTGCCGACGAGCAGATCATGCAGAAGAACATGATAGTGCTGCAGAACGATGTGAAGAGTATCACGTACAAGATGGTGCCGTACAAGGAGACTTCCCTGAAGATCGGTGGCGGGACCCTATTCTCAAACAGCCCGCTCTCCGATCTGACAGCGCCGACGTTCAGGGTGTATGATGATACAGCAACAGATTATGTTGTTAACTACCGGCCCGGGGATCTCCGCTACGAGTCCACCAGTGCCCAGACCGATATCTCCCTACAGAATGGCGCAGTAGTAATGCGGAAACGTGTCGAACAGGGGTCGGTGATGCTTGCCGAACCCCGGTGGTTCTATGACGAACCTACCAATACGATGGTTATCACGCTCATTGCGCTGAACAATACCGAGACCATCTCACGCGCCGGTATCGGCACCGTGCAGATGAAGATGATGTCGGATCCCGAGATTCAAATCATCGATTTGCTGGCAGGCACAACAATCAATGTACAATATGAACCGGGGATCTCAACTGATGACTATTCCGTGGCTTGGAATAATTATTTCATCAATACCTTGAAAATGACTCCACTTCCACTTGCCAGCTGCCCAGGGGGGGCAACGGCTAAATGCTATTCATTCAAGACGAGCGTTTCACAACCCGCACATCTTGTCATCAAGAAATTTGAAGTGACAGTCCAGTCACTTTAAACCGGTCCCTTTTTTTGCATCATAAAGAGTGTAAAGTCTCCGAAATTACCTATCATATAGGAGGATAACCGCAAATACCACCCGGCGGATAAAAATAGTTACAGGTACTTATTCCGCCGCAGCCACTCCACCTGAGGGCCGGTGTAACGATAAATGATATCGCATTTCTCGTCCTGGAAGTTCCACGGGACCACGATAAGGACGTCCCCTTCCCGGATCCAGACTCTCTTTTTGATCTTCCCCTTGATCCTGCCCATCCTGGTCACGCCATCGTAACAGCGGACGCGGATATGGTTTGCCCCCATCATCAGTTCAGCATTGCCGAACATCTCCCGGTTCCTCATCTGGGGGAGTTTGACCCGGATGACCTCATCGCCCTGGGGTGCCGATCCCGGTTTCTTGTCTGTCAGTGCAACCGCTCCTTATAATTCCTGCTGGATTTGTCAGGTGCTTAATTGTTGGTGTTAAGGGAAATATAAATATTGCCGGGAAAACGCAGCCGATATCGCCTCCTGTTTGCGGGTAGTCGGACAGATTGGGATTACTGGTTTGCCAACAGCAGGAGCATGGTACCGATCCCGAAGACTACGATCAGGACACCGGAGATGCGGTTGATCAGGTGGAGATTATGCACATTGAGACGGGTACGGACCGAGGCAACGGCGCCGCAGAGAATCACCCACCAGAGGACCGAGCCGGAAAAAATCCCGATAACGAATTCAAGCGAGGTGACAAGCGAGGTGCCTCCGAGCACGATGCCAAAGCCGGGCAGGACCACGATAAAGAAGAGGATGGTCAACGGGTTGGCGAGGGTGATGGCAAGCATCGAGAGGTAATCCCGCGAATAGGGCTCGTGCTCCCCGTTCTCACAGGGTTCTTTTGGCACCGAGAGGAAGACCTTTGCACCTACACCGATGAGCACGAGGCCGGCAATGGCACGGAAGAAGACCTGCTGGGCGAGGATGAAACCAGACACAACCGTCAGGCCGAGCACGGCAACTGCTGCGTAGAGCGAGTCCGCGGTTGCAACCCCCAGCCCTGAGACGATGCCGTGCAGCCGACCGTCCGCTGCCGCCCGGCGGATGCAGAGCAGGGAGATGGGGCCGACCGGTACGGCGAGGGTAAGGCCGATGATGATTCCCTGGATAAACGGGCTGAGTTCCATATGCAGTACCTGGTTGTTATCGGATTCCGGTTTATTGCGGCCGGATTATATTCAGTGTATTGTTCACCGTCCACCGTCATCAATGTTCCACAATCGATCAGCAACTGCGGATATTACAGGAAAGGATATGACGCGAAAAATGCGGGGAGCCGGATTTGAACCGACGAACTCCTTCGAGAATAGATCTTGAGTCTATCGCCGTTGGCCGAGCTTGGCTATCCCCGCAGATGTGTGCGATTATGTTGGCGGGAGGAAATGAATAAGGTAACGGATCGACAGGGGAGCAGGACTTCACATGAAATCGGCAAGGCCGAGCTGCTCCTGCTTCTCCTCGCCAAACGTGGACTCGATCGCAAGGTCGATTACCTCGACCCGCTGCTTGGTGTATTCCGAGACCTTGTATTTGCGGCAGATCTCCCGGGACATCTCGA
>CAZMCL010000168.1:0-4525 GCA_964564375.1 uncultured Methanoregula sp.
GGACGTGTTCATCTACCTCACCGGTAAAGACCTGAGCGGCGGGGGCAACGGGAATAAGAAAGCCAACGGCAGGGGGCATACACCATGATCCGGGGCGCCCTTGCAATCTTCAAGCGGGATTTCAAGAAATTCTTGAGCAACCCGTTTGTCATCATCATGACCCTTTTCATGCCGATCATGTATCTCGTCATCTTCGGCAATGCCATGGGCGGGACCATCACCCACATCCCGCTCGGGGTGGTACAGGAAGAGCCCTATACCACCAACACCTTCCTGTTTACTACAGCAACCGATGCACTCGGCAACCTTGCCCAGCGCGATTCCCCCCGCACCTTTGATATCACGGTCTATAACGATGAGGGAAAAGCCAAACGCGAGCTCAGGGACGGGAGGATCAAGGGAGTCGTGGTTTTCCCGTCACCCATTGCCCCGGACAGCGCGGTCCGGTTGTATGTCGACAGCTCGGATTATGTCACCCCGACCCTCATCGAGTCCGGTGTGCGGTCGGTCATCGCCCGGACGGGGGCCGGAAACCAGATAGCCATCAACAAGATCTACGGGGATATCAAGTATATCCAGTTCTTCGGGGTCGGCGTCATTGTGATGGCCATCTTCATGACCACCATGTTCGGCGGGGGAATTGCACTTATCAAGGACCGGGAAGTAGGGATCGTGGAGGGGTATCTCGTCACACCGGTCAAACGGTCGAGCATCATCCTTGGCATGATCGCGAGCGGAACCGTTCGGGCATTTTTCTCCGGCTTTGTCATCTTCATGGTAGCAATCCTTATCACCGGCATCATCATCCAGAGCGTGGAGGATTTCTTCCTTATTCTCATCGTGCTCCTTATCACCAGCATGGGCGTCACGAGCCTGATGGTCTCGATTGCCTCACGGTTCACGAACCAGCAGGAATATTCATCCGTTGCAGCGTTCTTCAGCCTCATCCTCTTCATGACCAGCGGGGCATTCTACCCGACCATCGGCATGCCGGACTGGCTGCGCTGGATCACGGTTATCAATCCCGAGTATTATGCCGTCGATGCCCTCAGGAGTATCATCCTGCGGGGGCAGGGGCTCGAAGTAATCGGGATGGACCTTTTTGCGCTGCTGGTATTTTCGGCACTCTCCATTGCCCTCGGGATTGTAACATTCCGGCGGACGCTGGAGTAAGAAGGGTCGGGGTTTTTATCGTTTCCGGAGCTGCAACCGGTGTACCGTTACCTTCAGGAGCAGCAAATCCCGCAACCGGCATTTCCATGAGCAGGAGCAATACAACCGGCAGGAGCTGAAATGAAAACAATCTCGCCATGGGAAAAAACTACGCGAGGATGATAAAATCGGAATAGGATTTTTATCCCCTGCCAACTGGATCCGCAGACACTACAAGATTAGCGTGTGAAGGTTGTTATAAGCTCAGTCTTTGCAATCGTGTGGCCGTCCAGTGCCCAGTCAATCGATTCCCGGTTGGCAGTAGGCTGCGTGATGTCCATATCAACAGCATACAGGCGGAATACGTACCGGTGGGTGGTCCCGATCGGGGGACAGACCGGGTAATAGCCCCGGAACCCGGAGCTGGTGTCGCCCTGCTGGGCCCCGTTTGCAAGGACCTTGGCATTTGTTTGCGCGGGGGCAAGGCTGCCTTTCTGCGGGGGGATATTGTATAAGATCCAGTGGGTGAACGTGCCCGAGGGGGCATCGGGATCGTCAAGGATCAGTACCAGACTTTTTGTGCCTTCAGGAATGCCATCCCAGGATACCCCGGGCGATTCGCTGGCACCTTTGCAGGTGTACTGGTCCGGGAGCTGCGAGCCGGAAGATAAGTCTCCTACATTCAGCGTGAGAGAGCCTGACGTGCTGGTGCCTTGAGCCAGGGGGGCCGTTGCTTCCCCTGCAGGCACAACAGCTGCAGGCTGTGCAGGGGGAGACGGGGAGGTGCACCCGCAGGCAACAATCATGATCACGGCAAGGAAGGAGAGCAGGAGAATCCAGCATCTGTGCATGATCGGGAACGGGTTTTTATGGCAGATAAGCGTGACGATGTATCACTTTCCTGTCGGATCGGGAGAACGGCAACGGTGTGCGGCAGGGATTACCCCTCGTGTTTTTTGCGGGCGGCACGACAATTATGGTCGGTGCAGCCCGGAACGGGTCACCAGACGGGAGTCGGCAGCAGCGAGGTCAAGGGCAACTTTTGCACTCTTCTCCTTATCCTTGATCTCAAGCATGAGATCAAAGTCGTGCGGGCGGGACCCGGCAAGGAAATGCCTGAAATCCTCCGGCACGATATGCTCTGCATGTGCACCCGGCCGTTTTCCTGCCTGCTGGGAACTGTAATCCACCATCGGAATGCCGTCCTGTTTTGTCCAGGTCTCCCCCAGGGTTGCTAAAACATCACCGACGGGTTCCCCGAGATTTTTCAGCGAGTGGTGAAATACATCGAGAATCACCGGAATTTTTGTGCGCTGGTGAATGGCCCGGCAATCGGTGACAGAGTACGACCGTTCATCATTCTCGATGACGAGACGCGCCCGGATCGATGGGACAAGCAGCCGGTAATTTTTCACGAACCGATCCATGCTGGCAGCTTTATCGCCATACACACCCCCGACATGGACCTGCACCTTTGCCGTCCGGTCCAGTTCCATGAGGTCAAGAACTGAAGACTGGTACGACAGTTCATCGATACTTCGCCGGAGCACACCTTCATCGGGAGTGTTGAGAAGCACGAACTGATCGGGATGCATCGAGATCCGGAACCCATGTTCCCGGCAATAGTCCCCCAGTTCCCGGAAGGTATCGGCGAACTGATCCTGCCACGGGAATGTGCAGATATCGTGGGAGGCAAACGGGACAAGGTCGGAAGTGATCCGGAGGAACAGGAGACCATGCTCTACATTATATTTCAGGATCTTTTTTTGGCACGCAAGGTTGGCAGCAACGGTCTGTTTCAGCCGCTCGTCAGAGTACGAAGCAAGCCGGAAGGTTCCTGAGGGGGTGCAGCCGATGGATCGGTTGAGGCAGGGGTAGCCGATGCGCATGGTTTGGGAATCCGTACGGGTTGTCCGGTATCCGGCAGGATGATCAGCCGGTTTTTTGGAGGTGCAGGGCAGCCGAGTTCATGCAATACCGTTTGCCGGTCGGGGCAGGACCGTCATCAAACACATGCCCGAGATGCGCCCCGCACCGGGCGCAGAGCACTTCTGTCCGCACCATTCCGGCACCTGAATCTGCCTGCGTCCGGATATTCAGCGGGGAAACAGGCGCAGAGAAACCGGGCCAGCCGGTGCCCGAGTCGAACTTCATTGTGGAGGAGAAGAGGTCC
The DNA here is from genome assembly GCA_964564375.1 of uncultured Methanoregula sp. Lineage (GTDB taxonomy): Archaea > Halobacteriota > Methanomicrobia > Methanomicrobiales > Methanospirillaceae > Methanoregula. The sequence continues at coordinate 3,326 of CAZMCL010000168.1, forward strand.
GTCCCGCAGCAGGCGCAGCGGTAGATGCCGGGTTCTTTACAGGCATGGTATTTACCGGTAAAGGCAAACTCGGTTGCCTTCTTTCGTGCCACATCAAACTGTTCAGGGGTGAGCCGTGCCCTCCATTCTTCGTCCGTTAACAGGAGCAGGGGAAGTTCTTCCACTTCACCCTTCTCGAGGCTGAAAAGGGCAATACGCCCGCTACCATTCTTTTCCATCATCTCATTCATTCCCGGTTCCTGCCGTATAATCCGGATGGCGGGGTAATAGAGCTTTGGATTGATCTAAAAGAGTGCGCCCGGGCATTACTATGCCAGAGAAGCAAGCCGGCGGTCCATGTCCACACCCGCGCAGGATGCCGCGTAATACGGTAAGGTAATGAAATATCGTAGAAAATGATTGCCAGAATATGGTGAATTTATCAAAAATATAACCAACAGTAATAGAGATCTGGTGCGTGGCAAGGAATCCAACCAGTAGATTTCAATAGTAGAAGTATTATTTAACACATATACGGATGTGAACCATGAGAACGCAAAGTGTTTCCTACTTTACCGAACGTGAAGAGGAGTTTGTGAAACTCTTAATCGAGATTGGCATGCGAAGAACGGTAGCGAAGGTGCTGGTATATCTTGCCAATACCGATGAGGCAACATCCCGGGATATCGAGCGGGGGACCGATCTCCGCCAGCCCGAAGTCAGTATCGCCATGAACTACATGTACGAGCGCGACTGGCTCAAGAACCGGGAGAGCAAGGCAATGAGCAAGGGCCGGCCCGTGAAGATCTACAAACTCTCAAAACCGATCGCAAAAATTATGGATTATATCGAACAGGAAAAGAAAGAGGAAGCACGGCACCGGCTGGAGCTGGTCAAGAAACTCCGGCAGTATATATCCTGAAGCTGCCCCTGTTCACATCATCCAGACTAAGTGGCATAACAAACAGGTCGGAATGCATCTGGAGACAGGACCGGGCCCCGGGGCATAATGCCCGGTTCAGCACTTTTCCGGCAGGTAATCATCCCGCCGTGGTGCAAAAACTTCCAGTGCAACGGAATCCGCAAGAATTTTTGCATGGTGCTCGACATTGGCCGGAATCACCCAGCTGTCACCCCTGCGTATTTCCTGCACCTCATCCCCGATGGTGAGGATCATATGGCCGGATACGAGATAGCCGGTCTGTTCCTCGGGATGGCAGT
>CAZMCL010000169.1:0-4506 GCA_964564375.1 uncultured Methanoregula sp.
ATGATGTGAATCCCGCGGTCATGGCAGTATGCCCGCAACTTCTGCCACTGGAGGTTGAAGACGAACTGGAGGAACTGGATCTTTTCTATCCGGTCATGCAGGCGTTCTTTTGCGTTTTTGAGATTTTCGGGATTTTTTCGCGTCAGGTCCTCCGGCCACCGGTTCCACGGCAGGCCATGGAGGTCCTCCCGGATGGCTGCAAAAAGGGAGAAATCATCCAGCCACCAGGCATGTTCCCTGCAGAACCGCTCAAAGTCACGGCGGTCGTCCTGCTGTGCGAACCGCTCGTAAGCACGGGAAAAGATCCTCTCCTTGAGCGGGATGACCCGGGCAAAATCCACAAACGGGTCCGGAAATGTTTCCGTATAATAGATATCAGCATCGTCAACAAGCCCATCTTCTGCCATCAGTTCCGGGCTGATCAAAAGGGGGTTCTGTGCAAACGCCGAGATGCTGTGGTAAGGATTATCGTCATACGCGGGATCCGTCGGGTTAAGGGGGAGGATCTGCCAGTATTTCTGCCCGGTCTTTTCAAGGAAGTCAGCAAAGCGGTGCGCTGCAGGTCCAAGGTCGCCGATGCCGTACCGTGACGGCAGGGATGAGATATGCAGGAGTATCCCGCTACCACGGATTTTCATGACACCCTCCTTTTGGCAACAACAGGTGCCAGATTTAAACGGTTACACGCTATCTTCATCATACTCTACCGGACCTCTTCAACAATGGTTTTGAGCACCCGGAACGCGATATTCACTGCTTTTGGCCGCTGATTTAAGACAAAACTCATCTTCGACATCGCTCTTTCGAGAAGATAGGTGTTGATTAAGACCTCACAATCCTCCTGCTTCTGGGGAATGAATGCTGCAGTGCCGGCAGCCTCAAAGTACCCTTCAAGGAATGCCTGGGACACGTACCGGCACCAGAAATTGGTCCAGGGCTCAAGAAGCGCTCTCTCATCCGGGCCAAGCATTGCGTTCCGTAGCAGGATTGACCATGCCGCGAAATGCAGCGACCAGATCATGCCGGCAACATCCCGAAGCGGACAGTATTTAAGACGGCGCTCGCTGGACATCCGGGTTGCATCGCCTTCGAAATTGGTAAGGATGAAATCCTTGCCGGTATAGAGCACCTGCCCGAGATGGTAGTCCCCGTGAATCCGCATCTTGGTGGTTGGAATTTTTTTCTGGGTCAGTCGCTTTAAGCAAGTGACAATCTCCGGCTCTAAGGCCAGCACTTCCTTCATCTCCTCATGGTACTCCGGATCAATTGTTGCCGCATTCATCTCAAGGAGCCACATGGTCTGACGCGTCAGGCTCTGGAATGACTGGTAGACCGATCGCTGGTACAGCCGGGTGAACGGCTCGGGACTGAAACAAGGGTTCTCCTGATCGGATGAGAGCGCAATGTGGAGTTCTGCTGTCCGTTTCCCCAGAAGACGGATCATGTCGACAAAGAAAATGTCGATGAGTTCCAGGAACTCCCGGGGAATCTCCGGTGCTTTTTTGTGAGCCGGTCCGGGGTATAGTGCAATTTTTGCCGGGCTTCCTCCTTTTGAAAGGACATGCTCGTAGTATTTTTCAAGGGTATTTTCTGCAAACATCCGTGCCGTTGTATGGCCGAATGCATTCTCTTCCAGCAGCCCGATCGTGACCGGTGGCATGCCCGGTCGCAGGAATTCAAGCGATCCGACAAGTAACGGGCAGTGTGTAAATCCGGTGTTCCGGTTCAGGAACTGCAGGATTTCCTTGTCCGGGTTGAGGCCCCCGTTCACGCGGTTATAGATCTTGAGGACCTGTTTGTCCGTGAACGTGATGAGCATGAACTGCTGGCTGCCGGATACAAGCTGTGAGGGCTTTTTCCCCTCGGTTTTCAGGTCACAGTACTTACATCCTTTTTCAACAGACGAGACAAGAGTGCCGGTCTTTCCCCGCACACGGGTTTTGTTGGTCACGAGATAGAGGAGCAGGTCCCGGAATACAGGGTCGTACATGCTCTCGTGCAGGATCCCTTTCTCCTGCCCGAAGGTCAGGTGCATGATGACAACCTGCGGCACCTCGGTGAGGAACAGCTCGGCATTTTTCCCGGTACTGAACATGACCGGGAGGAAGAATACCTCGGACAATCCGTCAGTATAGGTGATCTCCAGGAGAACCAGGTGCATGGTACCGGAAGAATCACCGGTCATTGGGATCTGTTCAAAGATCACTGCTTTTCTTATCGATGGCGTCACCTGGCTGAAACCAGGCCATTTATTAAGGTAGTCAACAAGGATATCCTCAATCTGCCCCCGCTTTTTACATTCGATGAAATCCCGGCAGCTTGCCGGCAGGACTAGCGTTGGCACATCCCGGAACCATTCTGCGCCGGCACTGGTTTCGACCGGCGGCAGCAGGAACCAGAAATAATCGTGGGGACCAAGGGTGAGGGTATATGGGCTGTCTGTAACTTTCGGGAACTGGTTATGGCTGAACATTTCCCGGGGTATGCAACCCTGGTACTGCGTGAGGTCAAGGGTGACGTACTGGGAGGTCTTGGAGAGGTTGAAGACGGCAAGGATCGTCTCGTCCTGATAGTGCCGGATACATGTGAGCACCTTGGCATTGTTCGTTGCAAGGAAGCTGATATCCCCGCGACTGAACGCCTTGTATTTCCTGCTCACCCGTATCAGGCGTTTGATCCACCAGAGGAAGGATGAGGGATTTGCCTGCTGGACTTCGACATTCACGGCCTCGTAATGGTACTCTGGATCGATAATGATTGGCAGGTAGAGCTGCTGGGGGTTGGCGCTGGAGAAGCCGGCGTTCTTGTCGGCACTCCACTGCATCGGCGTCCTGACGCCGTTCCGGTCACCGAGATAAAAATTATCGCCCATCCCGATCTCGTCCCCGTAATACAGGATAACGGTACCGGGAAGCGAGAAGAGGATCGCGTTCATGAGTTCCATCTCGCGCCGGTCATCCCGCATCAGGGGGGCAAGCCTCCTGCGGATACCGAGGTTGACCCGCTGGTTGGGATCCTTTGCATACACCTGGTACATGTAGTCCCGTTCCTCATCGGTGACCATCTCGAGGGTGAGCTCGTCGTGGTTCCGAAGAAAGAGGCCCCACTGGCAGGTCTCCGGGATTTGCGGGGTGGAATTGAGGATATCGATGACCGGATAGCTGTTCTCCATCCGCAATGCCATAAAGAGCCGGGGCATGAGCGGGAAATGAAAGGCCATGTGGGCCTCGTCGCCGTTCCCGAAATATGCTGCTGCATCTTCCGGCCACTGGTTTGCCTCGGCTATCAGCAGGCGGTTCTTGTACCGTTTGTCCACATGTGCCCGGAGTTCTTTTAAGAAAGCATGGGTTTCGGGAAGATTCTCGCAGCTGGTGCCTTCACCCTCAAAGAGATACGGGACGGCATCAAGCCGCAACCCGTCAACACCCATGGCGAACCAGAAATCGACCACGTCAAGGATGGCTTTCCTGACCTGCGGGTTTTCATAGTTTAAGTCGGGCTGGTGCGAGTAGAACCGGTGCCAGTAATACGCCTTAGCCACCGGGTCCCACGCCCAGTTGGAGGATTCGAAGTCCTTGAAGATGATCCGAGCATCCCGGAACTTTTCCGGCGTGTCGCTCCAGACATAAAAGTTACGCCACCGGCTTCCGGGTTTTGCCAGCCTTGACTTCTGGAACCACGGGTGCTGGTCGGAGGTATGGTTGAGCGCAAGCTCGATTATCACCCTGATACCCCTTTGGTGCGCTGCGGCAAGGAAGTCTTTGAAATCCTTTAGCGTCCCGTAAATCGGATGGATGTCATAATAGTCCGCAATATCGTACCCGTCATCCTTGAGCGGCGAGGGGAAGAACGGGAGGAGCCAGATGGTTGTTGCTCCGAGGTCCTTGATATAGTCCAGTTTCTGCATCAGGCCTTTAAAATCGCCGATGCCATTGGCATCACTGTCGCAGAACGCCCGGACATGCACTTCATAGATGATGGCATCTTTGTACCAGAGCGGATCGTCCTCGAAGTCCGGTTCGGTTTTTTTCCCCTTTGCCATAAGTACCAGTCCTCCGGCAGACCGCCAGTCACCAGGGCAACCTCTGAATTACCGGTTTCTCTCATCCCGTGAAGACACGTAATATGCCTGCCTTTTTGCCCCGGTGTAACATGCGGTTTTTAATCCTATATATAACCACGTCCCTTTTCACCCAAGAGGATGCCGGAAACGAATCCGGTAAAAATTTTCGGGCAGGATTGCCCACCCGGGCTCTGCCACTCCCGCCGTATGCCACGAAGGTATTAAACCAAAAACCCGGAAGCTGTAGGTAATGACTTTAGAGCGCAGGATTGCCAGAATGTTTGCTCTGGATGACGAGACCTGGCTTTGCCATGCCAACCCGTGGAGCGTTGGCCTGCGCAACACCGTGCTGCCCATCCTCGTCCTCGCGTTCTGGAGCCGGCTCTGGTTCGGCTGGTGGGCAGCAGTCCCGGTCGCCCTCGCCCTTCTCTGGACATGGTATA
>CAZMCL010000170.1:0-4476 GCA_964564375.1 uncultured Methanoregula sp.
ATTGTTCGGGTTGATGAGGATCGCCTCTCCCAGCTCCTTTGCCGCGCCGGCAAACTCGCTTAAGATCAGCATCCCGTCACCCCCTGTTCTTGCTGCAATGTACTCTTTTGCCATCAGGTTCATGCCGTCACGCACCGGAGTTATGAGTGCAAGGTCGGCGATGCTGTAGAGTGCCAGGAGCCGGTTGAAGGGAAGGGACTTGAAGAGATACCTAATGGGAATCCAGCACATGGTTCCATGTTTCCCGTTGATCCCCCCCACCAGCTGGTCCACCTCCTGTCGGAGCTCGTCATACTGGGCAATCCGCGTCCGTGAGGGTACGGCAACGAGGATAAGGGTTACCCGCTCTTTTAATTCAGGATGGGTTTCGAGCAGATAGTCGAATGCTTTTAAACGGAGCGGAACGCCCTTGGAATAATCGAGACGGTCAATAGAGAGCAGGATCTTCCCTGATGGAACGGAATGCCGTGCCCGCCGGATCTCTTTTTTTATGTCGGGATTGTTCGCCCCACCCGAGAACCGTTCATAATCGATTCCCATGGGGAAAGTATCGACCCTGACCTGCCGGTCGCCGGCCTTAATCCATGTCATCTCCTGTTCGTACCCGAGGATCCGCCGGACACTGTTGAAGAAATAGGTGGTATATTCGAAGGTATGGAACCCGATGAGATCTGCACCAAGGAGCCCCTCGAGGATCTCTTTTCGCCAGGGCATGAGCCGATAGAGCTCGTACTGGGGGAATGGGATGTGGAGGAAATACCCGATACTGGCATCCGGCATCTTCTCCCGCAGCATGCCGGGCAGGAGCATCAGCTGGTAATCGTGAACCCAGATGCGATCGCCTTCTTCTGCCATGTCACAGATGGCATCACAGAATTTTTTGTTTACCTTCACGTACCCTTTCCAGTAGGACGGGTCGTACACGGCATAATGGGGGAAGTAGTGGAATAACGGCCAGATCGCCTTGTTGCAGAACCCGTTGTAATACTTCTCAAACTCCGCATCCGACAAGAAGACCGGCCTGCAATTGATGCCTTTGAGGGTACGGGTGATCTTTTTCCGATCCGTGTCCGATGTGCTTCGTGCAGAAATCCCCGGCCATCCCAGCCATAACGCATCGTACTGGGAATAGATCGATCCAAGGCCGGTTGCAAGGCCGCCGAGACTATGCGTTACCTGCAGCTCGCCACTCCGTTTCTGGATCGTCACGGGCAACCGGTTGGAGACTATCAGCAGGCGGCTCATCATTCACTTCGTCAAATCAGGGTCTGTCCCTCATTTTTCACAGGTAGTGGTCCGGGAATTGGATTGTCATTGATATGGATGAAAAGAATTTTTTTGGGCACTTCTCTGAATCTCCCTTGTATATCGGGGTTTATATGTTTTTCCAATCCCCGGTATGAGCGGGTTACGTTTCGGTTTCAAACCGTGCATTGAAAAATTTGAACAGTTCCATGACCACAAGGATCAGGCAGGAGATGCCAAGCAGGACGCCCCACTGCAAGAGCGTGACCGGCCCTATCTGGAGGAGGTCCTGCATGACCGGAATGTACATGGAGAGGATATGGATGCCCTGCGCAGCAATGATCCCGAAGATAAGGTACGGGTTGGCGCCAAACGGGATCCTGAACACCGACCGGTACTCTGACCGGCAGTTGAAGGCATGCACGTTCTCTAAAAGGACCATGAGGAGGATGACTAGGTTCCGGGCTGAGGTCTCATCCCAGCCTGAAGAGAGCAGCCAGGACCAGGTGCCGAAGGCGATAAGCCCGATTGCACCGGCGGAGACTAAGGTCTCTTTTACCATGAGACGGTTGAAGATCCCCTCATCGGGCGGGCGGGGTTTTCGCCTCATCGCCCCGTCCTCCCCTTTTTCGAATGCCAGCGCCACGTCCTGGATCCCGTTGGTGACAAGGTTCAGCCAGAGGAGCTGGACGGCAAGCAGTGGAAGGGGCAGGCCGAACAACAGCGAGAGCGTGAACAGGAGCACTTCGGCAAAGCCGGTGGAGATCAGGAGGTAGGTCACTTTCCGGATATTATCATAGGCAAAACGTCCCTCCTCGATCCCGGCCACGATGGAGGTGAAGTTGTCGTCGGTGATGATGATAGAGGCAGTATCCTTGGCAACATCGGATCCGGTTCCCATGGCCACCCCGATGTTTGCCCGCCGGAGCGCCGGCGCATCGTTCACACCATCCCCGGTCACTGCCACGTAGTGGCCGTTCTTCTGCAGCGCATCGACAATGAAAAACTTCTGTTCCGGTGTCACCCGGGCAAAGACGCGGATACCGGCCACGGTCTCCGGCAGCTTTGCAGCATCGGATGCTGCCAGTGAGGCCAGTTCGGTGCCGGTCATCATCCGGGACTCATCGGTTGCAATTGAGAGGGTCCGGGCAATGGACATCGCGGTCGCCGGCTGGTCCCCGGTGACCATGACGACGTCGACTCCGGCCTGATGGCACTGGTGGATCGACTCGGTCACATCCGGCCGGACCGGATCGAGGAATCCCACGAGCCCGAGGAAGGTGATGTGAGGCGGTATCGGCCCTTCAGAGGGAGGGATCTCCGCAAGACTCGTATCGATACCTTCCGCAACGGCGAGAATACGGTAACCGGCATGGGCAAGTTCATGGATCTGCCTGTCCACGGCTCTGCGATCGAGGGGGATCTCGCCCTCTCCCGTAAGCATCGTCCGGCAATGGTCGAGGACTACCTCCACGCCTCCCTTTACGGCAACCCGGGCGCCATCGCCCGTATGGAAGAATGCAGCCGCGTACTGCCACCGGGAATCGAACGGAACCCGGCGTTCCTCGAGGCTGCAGCACCGGATCTCGTCCGGTGAAAGACCCTGTTTATAGGCAAGGGCAAGGGTTGCGACATCCATGGTATCGCCGGAATGAATCCATTCTTCGTTTTCAAGAAAGAGGGAACCTTCGCTTGCAAGGACCGCGGCGTTCGTTAAGCGTACGAGCCGTTTCCTTTCATCCTCTTCAGGGAGGTCGTTGGTCCGGGTCAGTATCTGGCCTTCGCCCTGGTACCCCGAACCGGTCGAATGGTAGAACTCGCCGGAAGGCAGGGTAATTATCCGTGCGGTCTGCTCGTTGAGGGTCAGGGTGCCGGTCTTGTCGGTCGCAATCACCGTACAACTCCCAAGCCCTTCCACCGCTGCAAGATGCCGGACGATCACATTCCGGTTTGCCAGTCGTGAGGCTGCAATGGAGAGGGCGACCGTGATGGAGACCGGGAGACCCTCCGGGATGGCGGAAACCGCGAGGGCAACGGCAAAGAAAAACACCTCAATCAGCGGCACCCCCTTGCTCAGGATGATTGCCGCCATGATGGCACTTGCAATGAGCACGGCAATGCCGATTCGCATGGAGAAGCGTTCCATCCGTATGATCAGGGGTGGTTTTGAAGCGGCGGTCATGCTTACCGACCGGGCAATCTTTCCTACTTCAGTTCCGGAACCTGTTGCGGTGACGACCCCCACGGCAATGCCGGCCAGGACCGTTGTTCCGGCAAACGCCATGTTTGCCTGTTCTGCCAGCGGGGTGGTCAGCTCAAGGATGCCCACCCGTTTCTCCACGGCAGCAGATTCCCCGGTGAGGATCGATTCATCAATGGTCAGGCCAGCTGCGTGCAGGACACGGAGATCTGCGGGAACATGGGACCCGGCATCGAGATGGACGATCTCGCCCGGGACCACCTCTTCAGAAAGGATGGTCCGCTCCTTTCCGCCCCGTACGACCCGGGCGGAGCCGCGGAGGATGGACTGGAGGGCCTTTGCACCCTGCTCGGCGCGGTACTCCTGGAATGCCCCGATCACAGCATTGAGGAGGAGGACGAGAAAGATGAACGCAGCGTCCTTGAAATCCCCGATCCCGGCAGAGATGCCTGCGGCAATCAGGAGAACGAAGATGAGCGGGCTTTTGAACTGGAGAAGGAAGATCCATACCATGCCGGGCGGTTCCCGCACGGGGAGGCGGTTTTTTCCATAATGTCCAATCCGGAGAACTACTTCCTCATCGGACAACCCCGCTTCCGTGCTGGAAAATTCATTCAGGATCTCTTCGGTAGCGATGGTATGCCAGGGCCTTGGGAGAATTATGGGATCGGGTTCTTCTGCCATCTCGCATCACATTACCCATATTAGGGCTCCTCTTTTTGTCTATCTACTATGATAAGTCAAATAAGTATGGCCGGCAGGAAACTCGCGGTCATTTCCTCACCATCACTGCGATACCATACGCAACCAGGATCAGGATCAATACCAGGACGAGTCCCTCAATAAGGGGGATACGGCCGGGGAAGAGCGTCCCGGGAAGCCAGGAAACGATCTGCAGGTGCAGCCCGCCAAGGATCTCGGTGGAGACCGTGACGATCAGCACCGCCGGTATCAGGTAGCGGCAAAGCAGGAATACAGCGCGGTTCAGCCGTGTGATGCCCCCCACCTCCCTGTAGAAGAGTACCGGGGGG
>CAZMCL010000171.1:0-4466 GCA_964564375.1 uncultured Methanoregula sp.
TTACCTCCTGGTAATCAGCACTCCTTCCGAAAAGACTTCCGGAACATACCAGCTCACGGTTGCCGTGAATTCACCCCGGCCCCTCACGGGGGAGGAGGAATCCACGGGAGATACCATAGCCGTGTTCGATGCAACTGCATCCCTTGCAAACGTCGCGGTCCAGGAACTGTACGGGACACTCAGTCCCAATCATACATTGGATAATTACGCGCTCCTGCCGGTCAAGAAAGGTGACCGGTTCTACGCGTATACCGAACCAACATCCGGTGATCTCATCCCCGTCATCATCCTGCACGATTACGGCTTCAAGCGTCTCAGTGCCGGGATTGCGGGGGGACCCAATACCAGTACAACACTCCAGTATATCTTCCAGGAGGATGACAGCAACAACCATCTCCAGATAACTACCGACCCTCGTGGCGGGGAGAACGTATCTGGTGATTACCGTCTGCTCGTAGGACTCAATGCCCCGGAAGTCCTGTCAGGTTATGCATCCCCGACCCCCCAGGAGGTCATCCGGCAGCCTATCAAAGTGAAGACCGGCATTGAGCTGGAACAGTTGACAAGCATCGACCAGAAGAATGAAAATTTCGGGGTTGTAGCCAACATCTGGATGGAATGGAACGACCCGCGCCTTGCGTTCAGCCCGGACACGTGCGACTGTTCGTACAAAGTATACCGGAATATCGATGATTTTGCCAGCGAATATGACGACCTCTGGCCGGAATTCACGCTCTTTAACCAGCAGGAACGGCGGTGGACCCAGAACCAGCTCATCCTTGTCCGGCCTGACGGGACTGCAACCTACTTCGAGCGGTTCTGGGTAACCCTGCAGGCACCGGATTTCAATTTCAGGAAATTCCCGTTCGACTCCCAGCAGTTCTATATCCGGCTGGACTCACTGTATCCTGAAGACATCTATGTCTTTACTCCATGGGAGGAGAAGACTGCCATCGGCACCCAGCTTGGCGAAGAAGAATGGTATATCACTGATTCCGGTGCCAATGTCAGCAGTACGTAGTTCACCAGCCAGAATTCCCGGTATTCGTTCATGTTCACCATGGAACGGCACCTGATGTTTTACATTCTGCGCATCATCCTCCCCATCGTCATCATCATCGTCCTCAGCTGGATACCGTTCCTGCTGCGGGACTACGGCAAGCGAGCCGATATCGCCAGCGCGAACCTGCTACTGTTTATCGCGTTTAACTTCACAATAGCAAACGAGCTGCCGCGGCTCGGGTACCTGACCATCATGGATTCCCTGCTCGTGACCATGTTCCTTGTCAGCGGCGCCACCGTTATTTACAACCTGTACATGAAATGGCTGGCCACAGAGCGTGCAAAAGAGTTTGCCGAGCGGATCGACCGGTTCATGGCATGGTTCTATCCTTTTGCCTATATCATCGCGGTGCTGGTCATCATCACGTTCTTCAGCGGCAGTTAACCGGTGGATCGGGGGACAGGATACCGGTTCCGGGGGATATGACCTGAACCGGTACCTCAATCCTGCAAGGGCACCTCATACCGTGAGATGGCTGTATGGACAGATTGTAGTTATTGTCCGGCCTGTCGTGGGGGGCCGGTGCAGACATCTGACCCAGAAATGCATATGTGCCGGTTGGTTTGGCAGGCCCCCGGCTCCTTGACAATTAATTAGAGAAGCGGCAGTGTATTAATACCAGTCAGGACAATGCCTGATAGAATTACATGGAAGAAAAAACACGCAGCGCTGACTGGGTACAGATTGTGAAGATCGGCGCTTTTTTCATCGCCGGCATCCTCGCTCTCCCGCTTGCCATCGGCATGTACTACCAGTGTACGCTCCATGCAACCCTTGGCTTTGTCGGGTCCATCCTGATCCTACAGCCGGTTGCAGTTGCCGTCGGTATCGCGCTTGGCATCCCGCCCATCCCCACCCTGCTTATCATGCTCTCGGTCGGGATTTCGGTCATCTTTATCATCCTTGGCATCTGCGACCTTTTTGCAGAAAAGTCCGCATGGCTTCGCAATCATCTCGACAAGGTCGATACAATCGCGAAACGGTCCGCCCTGTTCCAGAAGTATGGGATCATCACCATCATCCCGTTCATCTGGGTGCCGGGCGTGGGACTGTACGGGTGCGTGCTCCTCGCATGGCTCTTTGGCTGGCGGGACATCAAAGGTATCGGCATCATCCTTGCCGGATGGATGCTGGCAGCCCTCCTCGTTCTCGGGGCATCGCTAGGCGCAATGAAACTGGTAACATGAACCGGGGAACACTAACGTTTGATGATGGGCAGTGCAGGCAAAGATCATCCCTTTGCTTTTATAACCAGCCATTCCTTTCCGCCAGCTTTTTTGAACCGGACCAGCACGTACTTTCCGCTGAACCGGGTGCCGTGAAGGACAACTTCGATCTTTTCACCACCCCATGCAAGCGTTTCGTACGTGCCATGATCTGCTATGGCAACAGTGCCGGCCCCGTACTCCCCATCCGGGATAGTACCCTCAAACCCGATATAATTCAGATCGTGGTCTTCCACTGCAATGGCGAGACGGCGATCACCTGAGGTCTCCGGCAGACCCTTGGGGACCGCCCAGCTCTTCAGCACCCCGTCCCGTTCGAGACGGAGATCGAAATGGTGGTGCCGGGCTGCATGATCATGGAGCACGAACCTAGGCCCGGGCACACCAGTCATTGCCACCTCTCCCGTTTTGCCCGCACAATCAGGGAGCGCATTTCCTGTGCTGCCCTTGTAATATCCGGTGCGGAAACAACAGCTGATATTACGGCAACCCCATCAGCCCCGGCCCGGATCACGTCCTGAACATTTTTGGGCTCAATGCCGCCGATGGCAATCACCGGGATCGCAACCGCCTGCCGGATCTTCCGGAGCATATCAAGGCCATATCCCGGCCCGGCATTTGCTTTTGATGTTGTCCCGAATACCGGGCTAAGCGCCACATAATCAGCACCATTATATTCGGCAGCGAGCGCTTCTTCCACGCTCCCGACAGATACCCCGATAATAAATCCCGGGGGGGATAACTGCCGGGCGGTGCCCGTGCTCATATCCCCCTGCCCGAGGTGGACGCCATCTGCCCCGCAGGCAAGGGCAACGTCCAGCCGGTCATTGATGATGAAAAGTGCACCGGCTGGTTTCGTAATCGTGCGGATCTTTCGGCCAACCCGAACGAGATCCTGGCAGCCGCACGTCTTGTCCCGGAGCTGGATCGTGTCCGCCCCGCCAGCCACAGTACGACGGGCGATCTCTGCATGCGGAAGTCCTCCCGCGAGTGTCTCGTCCGTGATGACGTAGAGATCGTAGGGCATACAGTGTCTTTTTCAGGCCTTGTGGATCTTTGCTCCCTGAGCGAGCGCCGCTGGAGTAAGTCCTGCCAGTTCATCGAAGAGCGCGGTCTTGAAGGTGAAGGGGCCTTGTGCACCTGCTGCTGCCCGCTCCCCGGCGATGCCGAACGCGGCTAGCGCCGCAGCAGACGCTTTGAGCGGATCATCGGATACCGCACAGAATGCACCGGTTACCGATGCCGCCATGCAACCGGTACCGGAGATGCTGCCCATTAGTGGATGACCATTTTCCACAAGAAGGGCACGTTTCCCATCCGTGACGATATCCGTTGAGCCGCTGACCGAAACGACAAGCCGGGCGGACTTTGCATAGTCCTTTGCGATACTCACAACATCCCCGGCGAGGCCGTGGGAATCGACCCCGCGTACCTTTCCACCTGCACCGGCAAGGACACCAATCTCCCCGGCATTACCCTTGAGCACGCTGACCGTGAGCTCGTCCATAAGGCGCTGCACGGTCTCGGTCCTGAAACGGGTAGCGCCTGCGCCAACGGGATCGAGGATGACCGGGATCTTCCGGTCGTTTGCCATCCCGCCGGCAAGGATCATGGACTCTACCTGCGCTGCATTGAGCGTCCCGATATTGAGGACAAGCGCGCCGGCAACTGCCGCCATCTCCGCTACTTCTTCCGGGGCATCTGCCATGACCGGCGCTCCGCCGGCACAGATCGTGATATTCGCACAGTCATTGACCGTGACATAGTTCGTGATGTGGTGGACGAGAGGGCATTTCTCCCGCACGCACCCAAAAAGGTCAGTAAGCTCTTTTTTTCGCATAGCAGATCCTGCCTTGTGGCAACCAAAGGGGTTGCCCGTTGGATTTACCGATCTATTGGATGGCAAAGTATTAAAGTTGATAATTCAAAAAAACCTGCCACCAGTTAAAACAGTTTACCTCGTCAGTTCCTCAACCGCAGCCAGGAAGAGGTCGACTTCATCTGCCGTGTTGTACGGCCCGATGCTGACCCTCGCGGTCCCTTCGGGAAGACCAAGCCGTTCCATCAGCGGCATGCAGCAGTGGTAGCCGGACCTGATCATGATATCGGCCGTCTCATCGAGACGCTGGGCAATCTCGTGCGGATGGAGGCCATCTATTGCAAACGAGATCACCCCG
>CAZMCL010000172.1:0-4459 GCA_964564375.1 uncultured Methanoregula sp.
AAACGGGCCGTAGTGGCCGAAGTCCGCCGGCCACCATTCCTTCGACTCGGTCATCAGAGCCTGCAGATCCTTCTTCACGGCCGCCAGATCGAGTTTTTTGAATTCCTCCGCGTAGTTGAACTCCGTACCCATCGGGTTGGACAAGGGCGAGTGCTGGTGCAGGATATTAAGGTTCAGCTGATTTGGCCACCAGTCCCGGTTCGATGTGCCTCTGCCGGGAGCGTGTTTATTTGCTCCGCCCGTTACCGGACACTTGCTGTCATCGGTCATACCATCATCTCCTGTTTTTCGATACGTCGGACATCCCAAAGGAGAGCCGGGCCCCGCTGCCCGAAGGTTAAGGAGTTCTGGTTATCGGAAACCGGAACGCCCTGTTCTGTTGTGAAGGTTTTCCTGGCCATGGTCTTTCACAAGGCAGTGATTATTGAAGCGGGATGATAAAAGTATGGATAGGTGGTAATATGGTAATGATCTGGATGATTACGCCATCACGGACAGAGCATACAGGTAAAAAGTAATAACGCATCCACGGATGGCATCCATCGGTAGTACTCGAATCTTGCGACAAGAGATTATCTCGTTTTTAGGATAATTTCCCCTCCACATTCCTCATCCGGATACCTGTTGTCAATGATTGTCTGCTGGCATTAACCTTCCCGCGTGAGATCATCTGTCAGGACAAAAAGCCAAGGGCATAAAAGGCAGCGGAAATAAAAATACTTACACGGTAAGCAATTGTATCCGGCCGGACTGCCCGGTGAGCAGGACTCCGGTGCAGGGAGTGAGTGAGAATCATGACAGGTAATGAGTTTTTTTCAGGAGAGATACGAATTGAACCGGTGGGCATTGTCACAAACGATGTTCCGGTGCCGCCGCTTGTTGCAAAAGAGGACGGGCTTCACCTGAATACAGCCTGCGGGTCAGCGGTTGAACGGATGGGCAGGTCCGCAGAACATATCTCGGAGATCATCATTGCCGGCCACCTTGCAGAACATCTTGAAGGGATCGACGCGTATTCGCATATCGTTGTGTTGTACTGGGGCCATGAAGTGCCGGACCATGGGCGATCGCTATCAAAGACCCACCCGGCAGGTCTCGTGAAGTATCCCAAACAGGGTATCTATGCCACGTGCAGCCCTGCACGGCCAAACCCGATCCTGCTGAAGGTTGTCAGGCTGGTGAAACGGGACGGCACCCGGTTGTTCGTTGAAGGGCTCGATGCCATCGACAAGAGCCCGGTGCTGGACATCAAGCCATACGTGGCTGATATGTACCCGCAGGAGGGAGTCTGCATCCCGGACTGGATGGCGGAGATCCAGAAGGAATTTGCCAGCCGTTGATGCGTTTATAGGATGCGTGAATTTCCTTACAGATACGCCGGCGGGAAAATTCAGGTAAAGCATGAACGGACACCTCATGGAAAAACAGATACCCTCATCAGGTATTCCTGTGAACTTGTTTAACGGAACACATTTTTATGGACGCAGTTGAAGCAATAAACCTGAAAAAGACATTCGGCGATTTCACTGCGGTCGACGATGTCAGCATCACGGTTCCGGAAGGCGGCATCTTCGGGTTCCTCGGCCCGAATGGTGCCGGCAAGACCACGACCATCCGGATGCTGACCGG
This sequence comes from uncultured Methanoregula sp., assembly GCA_964564375.1. GTDB lineage: Archaea > Halobacteriota > Methanomicrobia > Methanomicrobiales > Methanospirillaceae > Methanoregula. Next base: position 1,630 of record CAZMCL010000172.1, read on the forward strand.
TGTCCTTATTCCGGATGCCGGATCGGTGAAAATCTTCGGGACGGATGTGCATCAGGACCCGCTCGCCGCCAAAATGAAGATGGGGATTATCCCAGAGAGCGGCACGGTCTATAGTGACCTTACCGCGGTGCAGAACATCATCCTGACCGCGAAGTTCTTTGGCATGGACCGAAAAACGCGGGAAGAACGGGCAGACGAGATCCTCGACCGGCTCGGCCTTCTTGACCGGCGGGACGATCTCGTCCGTACGTTCTCAAAGGGAATGCGCCAGCGGGTAAGCATCGCGTGCGCCATTGTCCATACGCCACCGCTCCTCATCCTTGACGAGCCGACAACGGGGCTGGATGTGTACAGCCGGAGGCTCGTCATCGACACCGTCCGGCACATGAACCAGGAGGGGAGTACCATCCTTCTCACCACGCACAACATCGAGGAGGCAAATGCCCTCTGCACCATGATAAGCGTCATCAACAAGGGAAAGATCGTGGCAATGGGCAGTCCGGAGAAACTGAAAAAGACCTTCGACACCTCGCGGTATATCGAAATAGCGTTCGAACAGCCTGTCGGCCCGGAACTCCTCAATGCCCCGGGGATCACAAGTGCGGAGTCGTGGGGGGACAAGTGGCGGTTGTACTGTGATGACCCGGACCTGGCGGTCAAATATCTCGCAACCGTGGCGGAACGGGAGCACTTAAAAATCATCTCCATCGCAACCTCGAACCCGACGCTCGAGGAGGCATTCGTAAAACTAACCGGGGGGGCATAAAGCGCATGGACTGGACACTCTTTATCCGGAGCATCCTTGTCATAACCGAGAAGAACATGCGGATCTATTACTTCAAGGGCCCGGTCGTGATCTTCGGCCTCCTCTTCCCCCTCATCATGTTCCTGACGTTCTTCATCGGGCGGGACCTCGACCTTGTCCTCTTCTTCCCGGGGTTCCTTGGCATGATGCTGTTCTTCACCGCATCCTCGGTCGGCCCGCTCATCACTCCGTGGGAGAAACGGGAGAAGACCTACGAGCGGCTCGTCTCGCTGCCGGTCATCCTCGAGAGCATCATCATCGGGGACCTGCTGGCCGGTGCGATCTTCGGCATTGCCATCTCCCTTATCGTCTTTGCCGCCTGCGCAATGCTCCTCCCCATCCCCCTTACGAGCGCAGCCCTCCTCTTCATCGCGTTCGTGCTCGGCTCGGTCACATTTGCAGCACTTGGCACCCTGCTTGCCTCGCCCACAACCGACAACCCCTCGAACATCATGATGCTCTCAAGCCTCGTCCGCCTCCCGCTCATCTTCATCTCGGGCATCTTCATCCCGCTCGGCCAGCTGACCGGCGGGCTCTATCTTCTCACCTCGCTCTCCCCGCTCACCTATCTCGTTGACCTGTTCCATGCTGCGCTGAACGGCGATCCGGTATACCCGCCGTGGGTCGACATGCTGGTACTTGGAGCGGTTATTGTCCTGTTTATCGGGGCTGCAAAGCTCATCCAGCGGCGGAACCTCGTAAAGGGGATATGAAAGACAAGACCACGTTGCAGGATCAATACATTCAACATTTTGCATTCTGATAGTCACTTTGTATGGACGTTACATTCTGTACACATTACCAGGGAGATGCCCTGCCTCCCACGAACAGGTATTGCCGGGAATGCAAAACGGGGAAACGTGCGTGTGATAAACTCTGGTCACTGGTCGTGGCCCTGTCGGAGTCCGGGAATGGAGCTCCGGTTGTGTTACCCGGGACACGGGCCGTGATGTATCCCAACCCGGACAACCATGATATCGTTCACCTGAAGATCAACACACGATGGGGTCTTCCAAAAGAGGATTTTATATACTTTATCGCGACAGGTCATGCCGGGATGGGGCGCAAAAATGAGCGCCGGAAGAGGAGTGCATCTCCCAGTATGACCCGGCAGGAGCCCTATGTGCAGTCGATTGTTGAAGCCCTCGGGGGAGAGAATATCCCAGAGATCCGGGCCGTCCGGGAGATCCAGGGGCACAAGCCGGAATAATTCCGGCAGATGATCCTTTCATGAAACGTACCTCCTGCACATCGCTGCGGATGAGGACACAGATCGGAATATTACCGGAAAAGATACAGGGCTCAGGACCGCGATTCTGTCCCGGTCACTATCCAAGCGAGAACGTCCCGTATTTCCCGCCACCGCCCGGGTGCAGGGTGACCGTGCCGTCCCGCAGGGCAGCAACGGCATCGGCAACCTTCGGGTGGACCGCCCGTATCTCCGCTACCGGAACATCGATGAGCACCGCGATCTCGTTTCCGAAGGCTTCGATGAACGAGGCATAGATCGCCTTGCACCTCTTCGTGTTGGGGGATGATGTTCCTTCCATGGTCTGGATGATCTGGGCAAGCGGGATGACACGGACATAGGGCGGCCGGGGGCGTGCTTCATTGCCGTGCGCAAGCTCCTTTGCCCGGTCGGCCACACCCTTCTTGATGATACCGCCATCGGCCGGGCAGCGCCACTGGTGCCGGATGGCATCTTCGAGCGAGTACTGCTCGTAGCACCGGGTGCAGGCCGTGCGGTTGTATTTCCCTTCCTCCGGGAAGAACCCGGCGTTCATCGCAACAGCCCCTTGCCGGATTGCGGCCAGCACATCCTTTGCCGTAGCGTTCCCGATGCGGAGGCGGTTGAACTCCCGGCCGAGCTTGTCGGGATACAGGCTGTGGGCATCCGAGTTGGTCAGGAACGGGACATCGTACAGGTCTGGTATCGCTGCCCCGTAGGAGCTGTCGGCAGAGAGGCCGAGCTCGAGGAAGTCGATCTTCGCACTGCCGTAACAGGCCGGAACGGAATCGAAGTAC
>CAZMCL010000173.1:0-4457 GCA_964564375.1 uncultured Methanoregula sp.
ATGAACGTGTGCCCCTCCCCCTGGATAATCAGGCGCACCTTGTCCTTTTCGAGCTCAAGTACTTTTACAATCATGCACCTATGTTTGGGTACCTGAAAACTATTAAGGTATGGGTGAGGTGCATACCTGGATGAAAAAAAGAGGCAATATGCCAGACGGATATTATGCGAACTCGAAGGTGTCGCCGTCATTGCCGAGATGTGGCAGATCCCATGGCATGTGGTGGCTTACGTGGACGCAACGGTAATCTTTCGGCGCCAAGTCCTGTGCGAGTGTGCAGGCATCGAGATAGTTCATGTGCTTCGCGATGCTGATACCTGCTGGCACTAATGCATCCAAGAGTAATAAATCAAGATCCGTGAGCAGATCGAGGCTTTTTTGCGGGATGTCGCGATTGGTGTCCGAAGTAAATCCGACGCACGAGTTTTCCGTCTCAAAGAGCATGCCGCACGTAAATGCAGGGGGATGCGTGACCATAAACGGGGTGATAGTGACACCGAAGAGTTCGATGGACGAGTACGGGTCGACTGCACATTTGTCAAAGGAGAGGAACCGGAAGAGATCCGAGCAATAGCTGAGGACCGGAGGGGCGGCAAAGACCGGTGGGATCTGCTGCACCCGGTAAAACTCGCCAAAGCCGATGAAATGGTCGTAATGGCCATGAGTCCAGACCACGGCATCAATGTGGGGCGAGCCTATTCGGAGAAGCTGCTGGCGAAGATCGGGAGAGGAATCGATCAGGATATGTTTCCCTTCGTTCTCGATGAGAAGGGACGTCCGGAGCCGGGTGGCCCCGGTCTTCTTGGCATGGCTGCACTGAGCACAGTCGCAGTTGATCCTGGGTGTCCCTATTGCATCACCCGTGCCCAGCAGCGTGAGTTTCATATTATATCCAGTTTTGGTGCCGGATAGCTTCCCGGTTCTTTACCATAGCGATGCCCTTTTTGATGTCCGATAACTCGATATTCTGCCGTGCGTCCATGAGTGCGGAGAGAATTGCCTCCTTGATCATCATGCGGAGGTCCGCACCGGAAAAGCCCTCGGTCTGTTTCGCAAGCGCCTCGTAATCAATAGAGCAGCGGAGGGTGGATGTGACCGTTTTGAGGATATTCTTCCGCATCTCCTCATCCGGCAGTGCGAATTCCACGACCTCATCGAACCGCCGCCATGCAGCCTCATCAAGAAGCTGCGGGTGATTAGTTGCCCCGATAAGCAGGACGCCGTTCCTGACGAGATTGATCTTGTCAATGTTTTTTAAGAGCGAGTTGACCGCGCGTTTCATGGCCCCATGATCATCGGCAGTACGGCTCTTTGCAACGAAATCGAATTCATCGATGAAGAGGATTGCCGGAGAGAGTTTCTTGGCAAGTTCAAAGATGCGGTCGATATTTTTTGAGGTTTCCCCAAGATACTGGGAGGTGATCATCGAAAGGCGCACCTCAAGAATCGGCATATGCATAGTCCGGGATAGGGCCAGAGCGAGAGATGTCTTTCCTGTCCCGGGTGGGCCCACAAAAAGGAGTTTTCCGATCTCGTAAATCCGGTGCCGGTGAAGGAAATCCTGGTGAATGATGGAATGCTGGACCTTTTTTATAACGTCAAGTTGTTCTGTTGTACAGACTAGGTCTCCGATATGCTGTTCAATCTCTTCGGGAGCATTGATAATGACCAGATCGAGAGCACCCCTGAGTTTCTCATCTTCACCAATGAGTTTGGAGATACGGATATCGAGATGCGCTTTCGTGTCTTCGCATGGCGGATTGGCAGCGCGGACTTTCTGGTAATCATACCCATTGGAATCTATGTTTGCAAAATGGAAAGCGAGCGTTGGATTTTTCCCAATACAGGGTTTGCCACCCTGTTTTAAGAACCACTGGGCTGCCGTTTCGAGTGCGGTGATCCTTAGTCGCTGGCCGAACTCCTCATAGGACACGAACGGGTTCTCTTTGAGTTTCTCATGTGCGTCTGTAATCGATAAGGACCGTTTGATAAGACCGTCACTGACATACACCGGGCGTTTGACTTCCGCACCACAGGTGGCCCCGAAGATCTCACGGCAGGGAGGCGTAAGGTCATTGATATCGAGCGTCGGATTCTGATTGAATATTTCGGCGGTCAGCACGATCTCCATTATGCGCAGGACTTCTGAATCTTCGGACATGGCTGTAACCCTAATTATTCTATCCAAGACTGAATAAGACTATCTCATCTGCGAGTAGTGACCACACAACCGTCAGTTGTCACAATAACCGTATGCTCGTGCTGGGAAACGAGAGAACCAGGAATGTCTGCAAGGACCGGGTAAACATGGAGCACGCCGGATTTGACCAGTGTCGGAAGTGCGAGATCCAGTTTCCGGTCCGGAAGCCAGTGTCGGGCAAACGGCAGGCCCTGGCGATCCTTTATATTGGCGATAATGGCCCGGGCAGAAGGGATCCGGACCGGCTTCTGGGATATTTGGGAATAAATTTCCCGCCGCATCTTCTCCCCGACATGTCCACTGCCGGTTGTTGCGAACGGTTCAATGGCAAAGACCATCCCCTCTTCAAGGATGGTGCCGCTCATGTTGCCGATGTTTGGTATCGTGGGAGAACGATGTAGCACGTACTGGTCAAGCCCGTGACCGGTCAGGTTAGCGATGGGGCGGTAACCCCTGCTCTCGATCTCTCCCTGGATGGCAGCCCCGAGCTCTCCGGCAGTGGCGCCCGGTCTGACAGCCTTGATTGCGGACTCCAGCGCTGCTTCTGATGCCTGTAGAAGCAATGAATTTTTCCCGAGATCTACAGTCATCGCTGTATCGGCGATATATCCGTCAACATGAACCCCGAGATCCAGTTTAACCACGTCACCCCTGCAAAAGACGCGGGTATCTCCTGCTGATGCGGTGTCATGTGCTGCGTCCTCGTTGAGCGAGACATTGAGCGGGAATGCCAGTTCTGCCCCCTCCTCATGGATGCGGGCTTCGAGAGACTCGACCAGCTCGAGATATAATGTTCCCTCACGGATCCGCCCTGCCCCGTCTTTCAGGATAGCGGCTGCAATCCGACCAGCCTCGCAATATTTCTCAAATATTTCATCGTTCATAAAACAAGATCCTCCGAAAATTTCGTGAAATTGGTGAATCCTTTGGCTGTGACCGCACCAATATCTTCGAGCCGCACCCCTCCGATCTCCGGGTAATAGAGTCCGGGCTCGATGGTAATTACATTCCCTGTTTCGAGTGCTTTTCCCGCAGGGCCGACCGTAGGCATCTCATGCACCTGTAAGCCTACCCCGTGGCCAAGATTGTGGACGAATCCTCTGGTATCGCTGTCGTACCCGTGGTCACGGAAATAGTCAACAACCCCTTGGTAAAGGTCTGCTCCAGACACTCCGGAACGGGTTTTGGAGATCGCGAGCCGCTTTGCCTCCTTTAGTGTTGAATACATCTCACGGATCTCATCCGAAGGTTCTCCTTTTACCACAGTCCGCGTCATATCTGCGTAATACCCGCTCTTGTCCTCGACCGGAAAGAGATCAATTATTATTGGTTCATCTGCATGGAGCGGACCGGTGCCGGCCATATGAGGGATGGCGGTATCCTTCCCGCAGGAAACGATGGTGTCAACAGCGCTGCAGCCGTGTTCAAGAAGTACGCAATGCATGGCATATCGCATGTATTCTGATGTCAGGGGTTTGCCATTGTGATGCAGGATCCCTTTCTTTACTGTCGATTTTTTAATAAGCGAGACCGCATGTCCCATGGCCGTCTGGGTGACCTCCTGAACCCGTTTCATGGTCTGGATTTCGGCCCGGGTCTTCTTTGCCCGCATTGCAGGCACGGTCCCGCGGTCGATATGGACGGTGCAATATTCTTCCATGGCCTGTGCGAGTGCTACCGGGAAATGGGGGGGCACCAGCACCGTTTTGCCGGACTGGCTTGCAATCATCCGGGCGGTTGCCCGAAGCGGATCTGTCTCAGTTTTGAGGATTTCCGGAAGGCCCGCCTGTGTCCTTGTTATCACCGCAGCTGGTGATTCACGTGCTGCGCGCACGGCTTCCATCTGGGATACGATGATAACTCCGTTCCCACCCCTGTTGTTAAAATAGACAAACGGGTCGCTGGTGGTAAACCGGGTCATATACCGCATGTCAGCATCCCGGGAAGATGCAAACATCACGAACGAGTCAGCGCCAGCAGAGGTGAGCGCATCAGATATGGGATCCATCAGTCTAGTAATATGCGGTGAAACGTCAAGTACTTTTATTCCGCAGTTGACATACCTGTGATGGATGCCAAAGCCAAAGAACAGTTCCGGTGGAAATTTTACAGTCTGGCGCTCCAGTTGAATGCTATCATTCTGCTCGTGGCCCTTGCGGTTCTTGCCCTCTTTCTTGCACCGGTACAGTTCCGATATCCAGCTGTTGCCGTCCTGATTGTTGCCGCCGCAGTCCTTGGGTATTTCTTCCAGAAAAAT
>CAZMCL010000174.1:0-4410 GCA_964564375.1 uncultured Methanoregula sp.
TCTTGTGTGAGGCTGGCACAGGAGCTGTTTGCGGAAAAGTTCCGGCGCTGCCCCGCCTGCTCGCTGGTGCGGAAGATCATCGAGATCGATTCTGTGGAGTGAGGGAACCTGGACCCAAAGGAGATCCTCTTCAACTGGAGGGGCGGGCTTACCGGGATCGCCGTCTTCCTGCTGCTCCGGGCAGTGGTCTTCTTCATCGCTTTCATGACTGCGTTCGGGAACGACACGCCGCACGCCCGGGCCATCCTGCAGGCAGTGTCGGTCTTTTTCATTTTCTCTAAACCCCCTCTTAGGAATTCCCGTGGCGTATTGCGCCGGTGCGGTGGTGGTGAGGCCCGGGGCCTGACGGGCCGGGCTCAACCACGATCACCCTATAATGTTATATATGGCTGGGTGGAAACTATTTACCACCCATGCCTTCAGATACCGCAGCAGCCGAACGTAAAAAGGCCATCCATGTCCTCGTAGTTGACGACGAACAGGCCCTTGCGGATATCGCCCAGATCTTCCTGGAACGGAATAATTTCTGTACCGATACTGCGGGCTCTGCGGATGATGCGCTGCAGAAGATCGGCCAGTATCCTTACGATGCGATCGTCTCCGATTACCAGATGCCCGGAAAAGACGGCATCGCATTATTGAAAGAGGTGCGGGCCGAAAACCCGGCAATCCCGTTCATTCTCTTTACCGGCAGAGGCCGGGAAGAAGTGGTAATCCAGGCATTGAACGAAGGCGCGGATTTCTATATCCAGAAAGGCGGGAATGCAAAAGCCCAGTTCGCCGAGCTCTCCCACAAGATCCGGTTTGCGGTGGAGCGGAGGGAGGCTGTGGCTGCAATCGAGGAACGCAACGATGTGCTCGGCGCTATCCTTGCAGCCTCCCCGTTCGGGATTGCGCTTGTGAAAAACCGGACCATCCAGTGGGTGAACGAATCCTTGGGAGAGATGCTCGGGTACCGTACTGACGAGCTGATCGGCATGCCGGTCCAGAAAACCTACGAGAACGAGAACGACTACCTGCATGCCGGGGACCTGATATCCTCCGAATTATCAGAAAACGGCCAGTCCCGGATCCGGGTGCGTCTCCGGAAAAAGAACGGGTCCTTAATAGACTGCGAGGTCCAGATGGCATCCATCAATACGAAAAATCCCCTGTACAGCCGGATGGTCACCTTCACGGATATCACCAAACGGCTTGCGATCACCCGGGAGATGGAGCACCTCTCCAGGATGCCCCACCTTGAACTCAACCCGGTCATCGAAGTGAACGACAAAGGGGAGATCACCTACTTTAACGATGTGGCCATTGATGTCCTGATCCGGCACGGAACCGGGGAGGGTCTCGAAGCGTTCTTACCAGAGGATCTCACTGAGATCCTGTCCCGGATAACAAACGCCGATACGCAGTCGATGTACCGCACGGTCCGGATTGGTTCTGTTTCCATGAACGAGCATATCATGGTCAGCGGCGCCTATAAAGTAGCCCGGATCTCGGTCTTCGATACCCATGACAATCAGGCGTGCTGATGGTTTTGTCAGCGGAAGGAAATCCCAATCGTTTCCGGGCCGGTGAAAAAGTCCGGACGCGGATAATAACGTCTCATCCCCGGGCAGGGTTGCGGCTGCGGTACACCGCATACACCGCATACACCGCGATTCCTGCCATACCTGCTATCGCAAAAAGCAGGGATGCAGCCCATGCCCCACTACCGGCAACCCCTGCACCCGCGAGGACGATTATGGCCGCAATCCCGACCGGGATATTCAGAAAAAGGCTTGCCGCAAGGCCGGGGTTGTAGCGCCGGTCCTTGATGCCTGCGACAACGTGCGATAACCCGTTGAGCACGGTAAAGCAGGGAACCCAGAGCCCCCATGCCGGGCCAAAAGTCATGGCGGCAACCGCTGATGCGGGAAAGAGCACCCAGATGATGCCGACATTGATCCAGTATGCCTCCCGGGGCGAGAGGACGGGGACGGCCGGGTCAGAACCGGATGTTCCGGCAAACTTTGCCGAGAGCGCCTCCATGAACCCCCCCGGCCAGAGATACTCCTCGCACTGGTGCACAAAATAGACCGGCAGGCACGCCCAGATCAAAAAGAGGGGTGCGCCCAGCGGGTACACGAAGACCAGCAGGAAAAATGTCGTGTATACGGCGAGGAACGGTGTCCCGTACTGCCAGTGGGAGTGCAGCCATGATGCAGCGGCGGAAAACCTGCACAGGTACGGGCAACCCTCCTCCATATCCTTACTGTTCTCCTGCCGGCACAAATGGGTTGCTATCCTTTGCCGGCACTACCCGGCGGGGAGCAACAGGGACTTATTTTCCGGAATTTTTCCCGGTGAGTTTTCTCAAAGTCCCGGGATGCTCCGCTGTTCCGGGCCCTTGAGATAACCGGGCCCGTTCCGGGGAGATATATTCTTCCATTTCGATACGGATTTTTGATTTTACCCAGATATTGTGCCCGGGGGGTTAATCCGGCAAATTCATAATGTTCTTATACCCCTTTGTTTCCACTGGAGGGTCGTCGTTGACACCCTCCATCCGGGAGGCTATGCTGTGCACAGGTTTTCCGGCCGGCCCGTTCGGTTCCCGGCACCTGTTATGGGGTGGGAAACAAAATTCACCGTGCCGGATAAATCTCTTTCCATAACTATTATAAAGATGGAACACTCCAATTCACAAAGAACAGGCGCACCAGACCCGAAGCAGACGCCGGAGAAAAAACCTCCGGTATCTGGTGCAATCAACAAAAGAGTGCAATGAATCCCCCGGGCATCCCGGATGGCCGGCACCGGAATTATGCACAGGTCCGGAAGAAACGCTGCATGCCCGCATAACACGTCCGAATGGTGCCAGAAGATGAAAAAGACCGAGCCGGAACCCCGCCCGAAGATTAAGAATATCCGGAAGAAAAAAACCCCCGCCCGAAAAAAAACCTCCGGCCATCCCCGGGATGCTAACTTTCCCATCATCGGGATCGGCGCCTCTGCCGGGGGCCTCGAAGCCTTCGAACTCTTCTTCAGGACCATGCCGGCCGAAAGTGGCATGGCATTCGTGCTCGTCCCCCACCTCGACCCCGGCCATGCGAGCATGCTCTCGGACATCCTCCAGCGGAACACCTCGATGCCGGTCCACGAGGCCGAGGACCAGACACCAATCGAGCCCGACCATGTCTATATCATCCCGCCGGGCAGGGACATGGCGATCTTCCACGGCGTGCTTAACCTGAGCGTTCCTGAACAGTCGAGGGGGCTCAGGCTCCCCATAGACTCGTTCTTCCGGTCGCTTGCCGAGGATCTGGGCGAACGGGCGATCTGCATCATCCTCTCGGGCAGCGGATCGGACGGCACGCTCGGGCTCCGGGCAATCCATGGAGCCGGCGGGGTTTCGTTTGTGCAGGAACCCTCAACGGCAAAATATGACGGCATGCCATCAAGCGCGGTCCAGAGTGGTCTTGCCACCTACGTGATGCCGGTCGAAAAGATCACCGAACAGCTGGTTGCGTATGTCAAGACCATCGCTGATACCGGCGTTCCCCCACTCCCCCCGGTTCCCGCTGCACTCAGTGCCATGCGGCGTATCAACATGCTCCTGCGCTCAAAGACCGGCAACGACTTCTCCCAGTACAAGCAGAGCACAATCCGGCGCAGGATAGAACGGCGGATGGTGGTGCATAACTTAAAAGATATGGACGCGTACGCCCGGTATCTTTCAGAAAACCCGGCCGAAGTCCACATCCTCTTTAAGGAACTCTTAATCAACGTGACCAGCTTCTTTCGGGACAAAGAAGCGTTCGAAACAATAAGTAAAGTAGTCCTGCCCCGGCTGTTTAAAGGCAAACTGGAGAACGATTTCTTCCGTATCTGGGTGCCGGGCTGCGCCTCCGGTGAAGAAGCCTACTCGCTGGCCATCCTCTTCCGTGAATATATGGATGAGATCAAACAGGAGTTCAAGCTCCAGATCTATGCAACAGATATCGATGACGATGCCATCGCAACTGCACGGGCTGGCCTGTACCCGGCAAATATCGCCATTGATGTCTCACCCGAACGGCTCCGGCGGTACTTTTCCAAAGAGGAGAGCGGCTTCCGGATCAAAAAAGAGATCCGGGAACAGGTTGTCTTTGCCATCCAGAACGTGATCAAGGACCCGCCGTTCACCAAGATGGACCTGATCAGCTGCCGGAACCTGTTGATCTATCTCGAAACCGATCTCCAGACCCGCGTGATTCCGGCCTTCCATTACGCGCTCAAGCCGGGAGGAGTGCTCTTTTTGAGCCCGTCTGAAGGAATCGGGAATTTTATCGACCTGTTTGCACCGCTGGATAAAAAGTGGAAGATTTACGGGGTAAAACCCTCCCTTGCCTCCACCCGGACCATTACCTCTCCCATGAGGACCAGAACCATCCC
>CAZMCL010000175.1:0-4397 GCA_964564375.1 uncultured Methanoregula sp.
GATTGTTATTCAGCATTTCTGGCCTGGAAATTTGAGCGAGAAGGAGATGTCGTACGAGGTGGAGGCAAAGGCCGGTTCATGGTACCATGATGTGTTCATCACGGTCCCGGCAACAGCGGGATTAATCCCGCGGAAGAGGAGCTGATCCGATTTCAGGACGGACTGCTGCCCGGCCGTGTCGAGCTGGTGCTCGATGAACGTAAAGAAAATCCGGTGCTCTTCCGGGTACGTCTCTTTCCCGCCCGGCGTTTTGCGCTCATAGCCCCGGAACTCGGTGGTGTTGTCCATGAACCCGGGGGACATCCACCACGCGATTGCTGCTTCGGTTGGCTGGTCAAAGCCCCGGGCGGTATAGGGGATGCGGTCGTCTGCGGGGGGAAGGGTGAGCGTGAGGGTTGAGGCTGCGACCGGCTCCGCAACAACCGTTGTCTGTAAACCCGGCGCGAATGCCGGCGGGCAGGTCCCCGGCAGCGCGAGGGCAGTGTCACCTGCCGGTCCGGAAATCCCGACCGGCGATCCGGTAAACGGGACTGGGTTGCCGGTCAGCACGCATAGTACGAGGAACGCACCGATGATTGCTGCGCAGGCCGCTGCAATCCGGAACGGGATGGTGCCGGGAATGTTCTTTTCGTCAGACACAGGGCATCACGTGCATGAGTGGTTACCGGTGGTGAATGATAAATGCATGGTAACGTCGGCGGGGCCGTCAGATAAATTTCCAAAAATATATCTTATGTTGGTACCAATTTTCTTTACTTGATTTAAGAAACATCCTCAATTTATGGTGGTTTACATGTTGAAGAAAAATATTTGTCTTTTATTTGTAATGTTTATCGTTGCTCTGGTATGCCTTGTCGCCCCCGTTGCAGCGGATAAGTACGTGGTGACGTCCAGCTCTAGTAGTCCTACAGCTGGGGATGATATAACCATAACAGCGCAGTTGAGTTACGATAATGGCACTGCTATTGCGACAGCGGGAAAAACGGTTACATGGACAAGATCCCCATCCAGCGGGATCTTTTCGGCACAAACCAGTTTAACAAGCAGTTCTGGTATCGCTACCGTGACATTTACTACCGGGGAAACCGGTGGTATAGCATATACTATCACTGCAACGGATGATGATTTAACAACCGGGACAAGTGCAGCTATAACAACAGTAGCAGCAGTCTCCACACCGGCCATATCAGGCGTCACCCCGCCAAGCGCAACCAATGGGGGGTCGCAGACCGTTGTTATTGAAGGTTCCGGTTTCATCAGCGGAGCAACAGTAAACCTGACCAAGAGTGGGGAGTCAACGATTGATGGTACGCCAACCGGGACCGATTCAGCATTGAACCTGAGCCGGACGTTCGCCCTGAACGGTGTTACGACCGGGACATGGACCCTTAACGTTCTCAATTCAGACGGGGGAACGACCTCCACATCATTCACGGTCTCGAGCGCCACAGCGGCTACGGTCACCAGCATCAACCCGGTCAGCGGTATTGCGAATGATACGGTATCGGTCACTATTGGCGGGAGCGGTTTCACGGCAGCTGATGCTAGGATCCGGTTGTACAAGAGCGGGAATTATCTCATCGGCTCCGTGAATTCGGGAGGAAGTTCGATTCAACTGACCGGTTCGTTTGACCTTGATGATGCAACCCCGGCTATCTATGATGTCTGTGTTCTTGCCGATGGATCGGAAGCCAGCAAGGAGTGCGGCCCGACATTTACCGTCATACCGGAATACACCGCAAACGGCTCCATCTACTTCACCTCCAGCCCGTCCGGTGCCACCGTCTACGTTGATTCCGTGGAAAAGGGTACCACCCCCTTCACGCTTGAAAATGTTATTCCGGACTCCTATAACATCAAGATGCAGCGGACCTCGTACCTTGACTGGGCTGACCGGATAGAAGTCACGGCCGGCAACGAGACAACAGTAAGTGCCACCCTCTCCTACCAGAGTGCCACAACAGCCGCTACCCCTGTTCCCACCACGATTTTTGTCAGCACGGCAACCCTGCCACCGACCACCGTGAAGTCCTCGCTTGCGGCACCCACCCCTTGGCCATCTGACACTCCAACACCGGAATCGTCACTCAGCGTGCTTGCGATTATCGGAGCGCTGGCTGCCGGCATTGTTGTCCTTGGCAGAAAATAATTTAAAAAAAGATCTTTTTTTTATCCCGCGTGGAAACACCCGGACTTGAGTACTTCGACGGCAAGGGGTTTGCAGAGTCCCGTGTAATGGACCTCTTTTATCACTGAGGTTGCGCAGAACTTCACCTGCACGCGGGCGCTCATCCGCTCCCGCTCCTCGTAATATGACCTGTGGGAGAACTCCACGATCCGCTTCATCGTGATATTGGTTGCAAGGACATAGACGCAGATGCCCATGTCACCGGGCCCAAGGTCCTCGAGATCCGTGGAGGTCATGAAGATGTGGGTGTCGGGACCCGGCACGACCCCTTCGATGGTGATGATGTTATGCGTGCTCTGGAGCTCGATGGTCCGCGGCCGGCCCGATCTGAGATCCTTTATCACGTCGGGCGAGATTCCGGTTAAGGCTGCACATCTCATCTGGATCACCCGTACATTACGAGATCTTTTTTCGGGGTCGTATCGGCCGACTGCTGAACTTCCTCGGCAAGCTTGCCCATAGTCTGCTCGATCTCGACGGCCTGCTCGATTAAGGGCTTGGTATCGAGGCCGAGGTTGTAGAGCTTGTTGAGCACCTCGATGGTGGCAGCGGATGCCCGCGGGTCCGGGGTATTTACGGTCTCCCCCAGAAGTCCGATGCCCGTGATCCCGCGGATCTTGCACTCCGTAAGGATGCTGGACGCAATCCCCGAGATGCTCCCGATGGGCAGAAGGATGGTGTGCTCCTGGATCCGCGGGAGCGCTTCAGCAGACGTGGCGACCCCGAAGACCCGTTTCTCCGGCTCGTTTGTTATTATGCCTGCTATTGTCAACACCTCCCGTGGCTTTGTATGCGCGAGCCACTCGATGATCGAGCTGGAGATCTCGTAGCAGATGGTCGGGTGAATGGGGATGTCGGCGACAACTGCCGCAATATCGTTTTTGAGGTAGATCCGGACCGGGTCGTTGATGATCCCTTTATTCATCATTGCGAGCGGCGGGAAGTAGCGCGAAGTCATTGATCCCACCTGCTCGAACCCAAGCTGGTCTACCATGTACTGGAGGGCGATGGTGCCGACAAGACCGCTCCCGGGAAAGCCAAGGAGAACAGCGCCGTTCTCCGGCAGCGGTTTGGAGGTTATTGTCAGGTCTTTCCTTGGCTTCATATCGCCAAGATCATCGTGCACGGATTCGAGCCGGCTGATGATCTTGTCGCAACATTCGGGGGAGTCTGCCGTCATTAGTTTAACATACACCCACTACTAAAAAAGTATTATGCAAGAATATCCCATCAAACGCGGGCTCACCAAGGATCTTGAAGTACGGGTGATTGCCGAGATGAAGAACTGTTTTGGACGGGAAGCCCAGAAGGTTGCAAAAGCGTACCGGATCACGTCTGGTGCCTTAAAACGGCTTGACGTGACTATCGGTGAAGGCGGGAAGTCGGTCATCATCGATACCGAGTCGGACATGACTGTGAGCGACGATGCCATTCTCGATACCAACAGGCGGTTCCGGAAGTTTCTCGATGCAGTGACCGGGTTCTCGACCAAGGAACGGGTCAAGCGGGCAAAGAGTGTTGGCGAGAAATAATCGCTGCCATAACCGCGTGCCTGATCTGCCGGAGAGACATGCCGGCAGGTAATACGTAATGCATCTCCTGCAAGGGCGGGGCCGGCAGGGCCGTATGCAGCCGGTATTGTGCACGGGAAAAAATGATATTTTTATTTTGTGCCTGACCGGAAAAACCGGCCCGATAATCCTGGCAAGGAACGGTCAAAACCCTCTGGTCCCGTGTCCGTGAAACAAAGCAACCCTTTTTTTCCCGCGAGTGTAATCACTGTTCGTGTGATCACCTATGCCGTTCTGTCATGAATGCGGAAAACCAGTAGCAGAAAAGGCGAAGTTCTGCCGGAACTGCGGCGCGTTGCAGGCCGAGGGAATCCCCGAATCTGCAGTAGAAACCGTGCCGTCAGCAGCCCCGGTGCCCGAACCGGTTGCAGTTACCAGACCGGCACCCGCTCCCGAACCTGCTCCCGAACCGGCAGCCGAACCTCCTGCGGCATCCCCTGCACCTCAAAGAGCCCCGGTAATAGTAACCAGACCCGCCAGTGCCCGCTGCACATCCTGTGGCGGTCCGCTTGCTCCCGATGAGAAGTTCTGCGGGCACTGCGGGGCAAAAGCCGGTGCAGCGGCCCCGCCGGCCCCGGCACCTGTTGCCGCATCCCCGGCACCAGCCGGCGGTGTCCGTCTCTGCACTGCCTGCGGCA
>CAZMCL010000176.1:0-4391 GCA_964564375.1 uncultured Methanoregula sp.
AAGGGAGACGGGATGCGTATAGAGCCGGCCCTGCCCGCCGGATTCCGTGATCCGGGTCACGGCAATCTTTAAGAGGAGGTGCCCGATGCTCGTGAAAACCACGACCACAAGGGTGAGGAGGTAATAGAACATCATGAGAGGATCTCCGTGTCCTGCGCCAGAAACACGACACCGGCCGTGATCACGGTGAGGCCGACGATATTCATCAGGGTTATGGATTCATGGAAGAGCCAGAACGCCGAAAGTAAAACAACAAAACTCACCAGGCTCCGGAAGGGGTAGGCAAACGAGAGGGAGTAATACTTCAGGGCGTACTGCCAGACCACGACCTGCAGGCCCATCCCGCCAAGGATGAAGAGATAGATGATGAGGTAGACCGGGATTCCAAGAAGGGTTTCAAAGGGGTCCCATTCGGCTGCATACTTGGTACAGATGGCACCGAACGCCTGGATCAGGATCGAGATGATGAGGAGGTGAAGGTGGATTTTTGGAGAGAGGCGTTCTTTGACGGCCTGCCATGACGTACTGAACATAAAAAAAACCAGGAATTCTTGAATAAAATATTCCCCTTTCATCGTATTTCAACTATTCACCGAATGCCGGTTGTTGCCTGTTTATTCCGGAAACTGGTGTGTTTTTTATGTGCCGGTCAACAGGTTGGGAAGGGTTGAATTTTTTTTACAAATGGTGCCATTTTCCCGGTACCGGGGCAAAACGGCAGAAAAAAAATCCCAAATTATTATCATCCCAGTAGCCGAACGTGTAATGCAATTTACCGGGTGAGAGATGCAGGAATGGGATGAGTACTGGGCAAAAGCACCAAAGACGCATAACCGGGCATATGACCGGATCGCGGTCTTTTACCGGAAACACATCATCAAGCCCTACCTGAAGCGGTATTTTTCCCGGTACCTGACAGAGAAGTCCCTCCTCCTGCATGCCGGCTGCGGCAGCGGGCAGGTCGAGAAGGGTATCATCGAGACGCGGACGGTCATCGGCCTTGACATCTCGGCAAATGCATTGTCCATCTACCGGCAGACGCACCCGGGTTCCGGTCTTGTCCTTGGGGATATCATGGCAACCGCCTTTAAGGATAAGTCCTTTGACGGGATCTACAACCTCGGGGTTATGGAACATTTCAGCGATGACGAGATCCATCGCATCCTCTGCGAATTTCACCGGATCCTCAAGAACGACGGGGTTATCATCCTCTTCTGGCCGCCACGGTACGGTGCAACGGTCATCGTCCTGAAAGGGATACATTTTTTCTTAAACACGGTACTTGGAAAAGATGTGCGGCTGCACCCCCCGGAGCCCAGCCTCATCAGATCGGGAAAGCAGGCACAATCAATCGCAGAGTTGGCTGGTTTCCGGCTGGTCAGCTATGATTTTGGAATCCGGGACCTGTTCACGTACGCCGTCCTCGTACTGAAAAAGAGCAGCTGATCTGCCGCCCTGAAAGGGAATAGCGGTCGTTCAGGGCAGGAGGTATTTTTTCCGGCTGAGACGGATATTAAAGGCAAGGCCGAGCATGAAGAGTCCCCACTGGACCATGTCCCGGAACTGCAGCTTGGAATGGCCGTACGTCCGCGGGGGGAGGGCGATGGGGACCTCCTTGATCGAAAACCCGTTCAGGGTAATGATCGTGAGGCTCTCGATGAAGAAGGAATATCCCCTGCTCTCCACTTTCCCGAAAAGTGCCGGGGGGATTCGGTCCAGCCGGTATAACCTGAATGCCCCGGTCGCATCGTAGGGCATCTTCAGGAGAATTGTGGTGAGAAGATGGCCGGTCCTGGTGATGCATTTCCGCCACAGGTTCCACCCTTCCAGGCTGTTTTCAAGCATGTGCCGGGACCCGACAACGACATCATTCACCTCAGCATTGGCAAGGAAATCCTTGATATCAGACGGAGAGTGGGTGAAGTCGCAGTCCATGGTCACCAGGTGCGTATATCCATGGGCATACACCCATGCAATGCCATCCTTATGGGCACTCCCGATACCCTGCTTTCCCGGCCGGTGGATGACCAGGAGGCGGGGGTCGTTCTTTGCCAGTTCATTCAGGACCGCACCCGTGCCGTCAGGGGAGTTATCATCAACGAACACGATGTCGGTGTCGATTCCGGTCTGGCGGATCTCGGTGTGCATCTTCTCCACGTTCTCGCGTTCGTTGTAGGTCGGGATCATGACCAGGATTTTCTTATCGTCCATGCTCTTCCTCTGCCCGTTTCACCAGGGTCATTACCATCTGGGGAAAATCCATAGACCGTTTCCAGCCGGTCTTCTGCACCAGCTTTTCGGGGTTCCCGATGAAGGGGTTTGCCGGTCGCGTGATGATCTCCTTGTGCTCCTCGACAAAATCCCGCCAGTCCAGCCCGAGCATCCCGAATGCAATCTCCGCAAACTCCTTTACGGTATGCCGCTCTCCTGTCGCGATGACAAAATCATCGGGCTCACCAAGGGCGAGGACCCGGTGCATGGCATCCACATAGTCCGGCGCATACCCCCAGTCAACCACGCTCGAGAGATCCCCTAAAATAACCCGGTGGGCAGGATCGTGTTTACACCGGACTGCTCCATCCACGATCTTGCGGGAGACGAACTGTTCTCCCCGGAGCAGGGACTCGTGGTTATAGAGGATCCCGACCGAGGAAAAGACCTTGTGGGTTTTCCGGTATGCCCGGCAGAGATACATGCCTGACGCCTTGGTGATACCATAGATTGAGACAGGATTGATCTCCGTTGTTTCGTCCTGCGGGACGGTTTTTGGCGTGCCAAAGAGATGCGAGGAGGCAGCGTAAAAGAGGCGCGATGCCGGTGAGACCTGCCGGATTGCCTCTAAAAAGTTCATGAGGGAGTGGACATTCACCCGGTAACTCTGCTCCAGAAGGCTGACCTGCTCTGCCACCGGGTCCTCGGAGGAGTGGTGGATTGCAGCGAGATGATAGACCTCGTCCGGTCGGATTCTTTTAACAAGAGAATGGACTTGGGAGGAGTTGCCGATATCCACATGCCCGATATCATCCCACGCTGCCATATTAGTGATAGTCCGGGTCCGCCCAATCCCCACGAGCTCGTAGTGTTTTCCTTCGAGCATCCGGTACAGGAGTGTGCCGTCCTGGCCGTTTGCCCCGATAATGATCGCGCGTGGCATGGTTCCCTCCACCGGCTGGTCAGATAACCTCAACATCCGGCAGCGGAAAGATGAACCGTCCGCCTTTTTTCCGGAACTCTGACTCCCGCTCCAGGAACTCGGATTTAAAGTGCCAGGGAAGCGGCAGGAAATAATCTGCCGATGCCCGTGCCTCTTCCTCGGAGACGATCGGGATGCCGGTACCCGGGGTCCTGCTCCCCCACTTCTCCGGGTTCCTGTCGGCTGCTGCCGTGATTAAGGATGTGTCGATCCCGAAATAATGCAGGAGGACATTTCCCTTGGTTGAGGCCCCGTACACAAAGATCTTCTTTCCGTTTGCCTTCTCAGACCGCAGAAGGGCAGTCAGGCGGGCCCTGATATCCTCGACCCGGTTGCAGAACTCGCGATAGGGCTCTTCGGTATCCAGCCTGAGATCCTGTTCCCTTTTCACAACTGCTTTGATTGCATCTGAATCCGTTTTGAGGGATGAATCTGCGTGAGCGACATGGAGCCGGAAGCTTCCTCCATTGATGATGTTGAACTCGATGCCGATGGCTTTGAGATTGTTCTTCTTCAGCATCCAGTCGATCTGGTAAAAGGCGTAATATTCAAGGTGCTCGTGGCAGATGGTGTCAAACGAGTTCATCTCGAGCATCGTCGGCAGGTAACTCTGTTCAAGGACCCAGACCCCGTCCCTATGCAGGATGTCGTGGATGTTTCGGACAAATGCCATCGGATCTTCAAGGTCGTAGAACATCGCAATGGAAGTGATGATCTTCGCCTTTTCGCCCGGGAAGACTGATGAGAACCCTGCGGCTGTGAAAAAATCGCTGACCAGGCGTATGTCGGAGGGATAATATTTTTTAAACTGCTCCCCGCCGGGATCTATTCCGATACGCCGGATATCCGACCGTTTGTAGCTTTTCAGGAGCGTGCTGTCGTTGCTCCCGATATCAAGGACTATGTCATTCTCGTTCAGACTCACGATGCCTTTGGCCTTCTCCACAATGCCTGCAAGATGGTCGCTCATGGTCTTGTTGATGCCGGAGCGGTACCCGTACTCGTTCCCGTACATCTCCCCGGGGTCGACCGAGTGTTTCAGCTGGACGAGCCCGCAGGCACCCTTGTCTTTTGCATTATCACACTTCACCAGGATGAGCGGGGCTTTGGGGGGATCGGGCTCATCCTTTTTCGGGAACCTCCCCGACAGCGCCTGACTGCCCAAGTCGATGACCGTAATAAGGTGGGGGTTTCCGCA
>CAZMCL010000177.1:0-4378 GCA_964564375.1 uncultured Methanoregula sp.
CAATGGAGTGCGGGGCGGACGGGATCATCGCACCCGCAACAAGGCCGGAGCGGGTCGGGGAACTCCGGAAGATTGTCGGGACGCGCAAGATCCTCTCCCCGGGCGTAGGGGCGCAGGGCGGGGACGCGGCAACGGTCGCAAAGATTGTTGACGGGATCATTGTCGGACGCGCGATCTACGAGGCCGAGGACCCGGGCTTGGCGGCGAAAGGGTTCGCGCATATCAGATCCGGAAAATAATCCGCGTATTTGGGGGATCCCGCCCGGCTTTTTTGGATTGCCCGGTAAACAGGTTAAATATTTTATGCCGGATGCAGCAGGTAATTTTCCGCACTATCATGGAATCCGGGCCTGATTCAACCCCTGATCCCGGCATTATATTTAAATAAACGAAATATTGCGGTCTGATCCGGGTATGCGCGATTTTAAGTGGGCAAAATCGCGGTACATCGAACCTGCAGGTTCTAAATATTTATTAAGGACTTGTGCGATGTTATAGTATGGATTGGACGGCAGAACAAAAGAAAACAGCAAATAAATATAAATCGCTGGATGATATCCCGGCAAACGAGCGAAAATACAAGTGCCACACCTGCCACCTTATCGTTGAGCAGACCCCCTGTCCGAACTGCGGTGAGACGCACCTTGTTGTGATGTGCCCGCTCGACCACTGTCACTGTAACCACGAGATCATCTCCGGCATCGAGTACTGCCCGCTCTGCGGACAGGCCGTCTGTCCCGAATGCGGCTCGCACGATGTGGTGCAGGTCAGCCGCGTAACCGGATACCTGCAGGACGTTTCCGGCTGGAACGCCGGCAAACAGCAGGAGCTCAAGGACCGGATGCGCTACTCGGTTGCATGAGATATTATACAGACAACAATACTCTTTTCATCCGCGGCCCGTTCCGCGCTGCCAGTACCGGCATTGCAGGCGGCATCCGTTCGGTCTCAACACTCCTCAACCATACATTCCCTGATGGGAAGGATTCAACAGATCCGGAGAAGGCACTCGATTGCGTTATTGCCGCAAGCGGCCTTGAGCGGAATTACTTTGGCCTCACTACCGCAGTTCCCACACGGCAGGCCTGCGTGCTCCAGTACGATTTCATCACGGTCTTTGTCACGGCCGGCATCCGGCGCGAGCCCCCGGCCACGGGCGGGTGTGTCAACATCATCATCGTAAGCTCGCAGGGGCTGGAAGATGGCGCCCTGCTCGAAGCGATCATGGTCGCTGCCGAGGCAAAGGCAGAGGCGCTGCAGGCAATGGACCTGCCGCTGACTGGCACACCGGCCGATGCGATCATCGCGGCCTGTGAGGGTGAAGGAAAGGTATGCCACTGTTCGGCCGGACGCGGCATGGAGGTTGGACGGAGGATACGTGATACCGTACTCCATGGGATCCCGGAAGCGATCCGGCGCCACGATGCCGGAGTGCAGGGCGACCGGCCCGCGTTCTTCATCTTCAGCCGGTTCAAGGGTGAGCACTGGGTTGAGTGGACTCCGGAGAACTGCCCGTACTACCCCTGCCATTTCGAGGGCCAGTCCTGCGAGTTCTGTTACTGCCCGTTCTACCCGTGCCATGACGAGACGCTTGGGGAGTGGACGGATAGCTCAGGTGGTGGCAGGGTCTGGAACTGTGCAAAGTGCCTGCTCCTCCACGAGCCGGAAGTCGCGGCATATCTCAAAAAGTTCCCCGGGGCTTCACGGGAAGAACTGATGACGCTTGCAGCAAAGGGAAAGCGATAGTTCTGGTGGCCCCCACGATACCTTGCGGTCGTTGTGAGCGAGAGGAGAAAAAGAGAGAATATTTTTATTCCTTGATACCGAGTGCCGCAACAAGCTCGGAGAGCGGGATGCCGTGTGCCTGTGCTGCCTCGCGGATTGTTTCGCCGCGGGCGATGGCGCAGCCGACACAACCCATGCCGAACCTGAAGAGGGCCTCGGTTGCATCGGGTTTTGCCTGAAGGAGCTCGTAGATAGTACTGTCAGCGGTAATTTCTGCCATACCTTTCTAAGTCTGCGCTGAGGGAGATAAACCTGATTATTTCGGTGGAGCCAGGCCGGTGCCGGAATTATTCCGACACTTTCACTACGCATGCTCACACTATATAGACCAGATAAAACCGCACCATTAACTGGAGATGTATGAAATGGATTTTTCCGAAGCAGCAGAAAGAATCTCCCGAAAGTTTGTAAAAGACGGAACCGCTCTCGCAGACAAGACAAAAATCGAGGGTAAGCTCCGCAGGCTTGTACAGGAATTCGGTGTCCAGCCTTCCGAGGCGGAGCGCAGCGTGACGAACGAACTTGCCAAGGAGTTCAATGTGCCCCTGCCGGGTGCTGTCAGTGGCGCCGGCAGGAGCGGGGGCGGGACAGAGGAGAAAAAGATCGCCGACGCGAGCCCCGGCGAATGGGTGACCTTTGAAGGAAAGATTGTCGCGCTCTCCGCGCCCGCCTCACCAGCCATTGCCCAGAGCGGGATCCTTGCGGATGAGTCCGGTGCGATCCGGTTCGTGGCATGGGCCAAGGCAAATGCCCCGGCCATGACCGAGGGGTCGTGGTACCGGATTGAATCGGGTGTGGTTGACGAGTACAAAGGCGTTGCGAACCTCAAGATCCACTCCGGAACAACGATCAAGGAGATCAGCGAGGACCGGACGCTCATCCCCACGCCAATAGCGATCAAAGACATTCACCCGGGCATTGGCGGGGTCCGCGCCAAAGTAGTGCAGGAATGGGATGCCTCACACGAGCGCATGCTCCAGTCCGGTCTTTTAGGTGACGAGACCGGGACCATCAAGTTCGTGATCTGGAAGGAGCCCGGCCGCGAGAGACTCGAAGTTGGTGGAGTGTACAATATCTTCTACGCACAGGTGGACGAGTTCAACGGCCGGCTCTCACTGAACCTGAACGGCGCAACCATCCTTGAGGAAGAGGGAGATATTACGGTCAGCGGTGGTGAAGCTACCTTCACCGGCGCCCTTGTCCATATTGCGCCGGGCTCAGGTATCATCAAGCGCTGCCCGGTGGAGGGCTGCAACCGCGCCCTCTCCCGGCAGAACTACTGCCCGGTCCACGAGATCCAGCCGAATTTCGTGTACGACCTCCGGATCAAGGGATGGCTGGACGACGGGAAAAAGACCCACAGCATCCTCCTGCAGCGTGACGCGGTGGAGGCCTTAACCGGTATCAACCTTGCCGCGGCACAGGAGATCGCTGAGAACAATCCCCTGGGGATGGACGAGGTATTCCTCCAGATGCGCGATGCGGTGCTCGGGCGGTACGTGACCTGCACAGGACGTGAGATCGATAACCGCCTGCTCGTCAATTCCTGCGAACCTAAAAAGTTCGACACCTCCGACCACACGAACCTGCTAAACCGGGCCGGGGGTGCAGCATGAGCATGCCCGCACGCGACATGCCTCCGCGCGAGGGCTCATTCGTGCGCGAACCGGCACGCCGGGTCTTTGCCGGTGAGCTGCGCGAATGCAACTACCACTTCAAGGACGGCGAGGATGAGAAGAGCCCGACGTTTGTCCTGCTTCCCACAGGAGAGCGTTCCAACCGGATCTTCATTGTCGGCACATTAACCGAGAAGACCCGGCAGGGCGAGCAGAACATCTTCTACCGGGGCCGCGTGGTCGATCCCACGGGCACGTTCTTTGTGATGGCCGGAAGTTACCAGCCCGAAGCAATGCAGCAGCTGGCAAAGATCGAGACGCCGGCATTCGTTGCCGTAGTCGGGAAACCGAGCGTCTATGAGAAACCGGACGGTTCCGGCACGCTCGTATCCGTTCGTGTCGAATCCATCACCGTTGTTGACAAGGACACCCGCGACCTCTGGGTGCTGGACGCTGCAGAACGAACGCTCGACCGGATCGAAGCCCTGCAGACCGGCGATTCGCCGGACATTGCAAAGGCAAAAGAGCAGTATCCTGCAATCGACCCGGCGGTTTTCCACCGCATGGCTTACGATGCGCTTGCGCAGATCAAGATGTAATCTTTTTTTTTAATGGCGCAAGTCTTATCGTCCCTGTTTCCTATCACTCCCTGATCCATATGGAGCAAAAAGAATTGAGTGAATTCATCAAGGATATTGATACGAAAACGCTCAAGGAAGAGGCAAAGAAACAGGGCCTTAAACCCGGGCGATGCCCTACAAAGATGAGCATCGCGAAGATGCTTCCCGAAGCAACCTTAAAGAAACTGGCTAAAAAGTAACCGGATCATTAAGGCAGCCATGCCGGCCCGGCAGGAGGGCTCGCTTGTTACCGTGGGTGCCGTTTTTAGTGCTCTGTAGAAATCATTGTAAATAACTCTAATGCTCTTGGGGGCTTGCGCTTCGCGCTCTGCCCCCGCACGCTCGTGGCATCCCCCG
>CAZMCL010000178.1:0-4345 GCA_964564375.1 uncultured Methanoregula sp.
AGGATATTATACAACCAGCGATTTACTTTTAAGTATGAAATATCCTGTCAGGCCCGGCAGCCTGTGTTTTCTCACTGCTTTTACGCTGCTGCTCCTCATTCCCGGCGCCTGCGCCTTTACCGTCTCGCCGGTTACTCTCACCCCGTCAGGTGACCTGAACCCGAACGATCCCGTTGATGTCTCCTGCACCGTGTATGCCGCATCCGGTGTTGCGTTCCCGTCTTATGATGATCTTCAGTTTGTCACGGAACTGGACGATCCGGTCTGGTATTACACGATCGTGGTCAATGGCGTGGAGAATGTCCGGCCGGCCGAACGGGGAAAGATCCTCACGATAAGCGGGTTTGAACTCAATTACCAGAATAAGGACGAGGTCATTGTCAAGCTGGTTTTAAAAGCGCAGGTGCCGGCAACAGCAGCCATTGGTGCTGACAAGATGATGTTGAAGATCCAGGAACTGGATGCGCGGAGTCACGTTCTTCCCTATTCGGTCATTCAGGTTGATCATCTCATCGGTCAGCCAACACCGACCCCAACACCGGCGTATGGCAGCATAGCAGTCACCTCCGATCCATCCGGGGCTGGCGTGTACCTTGACAATGCTATCAAAGGCATAACTCCGGTCACGCTTGATGGTGTTTCAAACGGGCACCATGCCGTTCGCCTGCGGTATGAAGGGTACGAGGACTATTCAGGTGATGTTACGGTCATGGGGGATCTCCAACAGGTCAGCGCTGTGCTTTCCCGGTATGCTGCAACGAATGTTCCGACCAGTTCCCCGGAACCCGGGACCTCTCCGGCAACCGGCACGACCGTGACGCTTACAGTCACATCCACTCAACCCACGGTCAGCCCGACAACCGGGACCCTGTCGATCACCACCACCCCTGCTGGTGCTATCGTTTATATCGATGACCAGATGAAGGGGATCACCCCGGCAATAATTCCGGGATTGTCCCCCGGGAGCCATGAAATCCTCCTGATTATGGATGGGTACGAGGACTTCCGGACAACGACCGAGATCACGCCCGGGGCCACATCTGAATTCGTGACCGGGCTCTCACAACGCAAGCAGCTGCCCGGCTTTGCATTGACCGGTGCGCTCCTCGCAATAGCATTCAGTGCGGCCCTGCTGCGCTACCGGATCCGGAAAGATTGACCGGCCTGCCCCTCCTTTTTCACTCCCAGTTCCCAACGGCAACCCGCGGGTCTGAATTATTTCGCCACGTTTATATCATTAAAAACAAAAAAAATTTAGTATGGCTCCACGCATACGGGACTTTCTTCTCCATCCTGACACGTTTTTTTCTGAGATCGCAGCCGGCGAGACTGAATACAAAATCCCGCTCATCATCGTTGGCACGTGCATGGTCCTTGATGCAATCCGCCAGTTCCTCCTGGCGGACTGGATACAGCAGGCTATCATATCGGCTCTCCCGGCCCTGACCGGGATGCAGCAGATAAACGATCTGGTCTTTGGCGCTCTCAATTTCCTGATCATTGTCTCGGTAATCGAGAATATTCCGGCATTTATTGCGTACTGGCTCATCATTGCCGCAGTTTTTCACATAATCTCGAGTTACTTTTCATGTGAAGGCACCATCTACAAGATGATTATCGCCACCGGCTGGGGGATGGCGCCACTCATCGTGTACAACGCGATAGCCGTTCCGCTTTTTCTCATGTACCGGAATGTGATGACCCTGACCATTTCCCCCGAGGCTTTCAACCAGACTCCCTCGCGGTACCACAGGAGCTCATTTTCCTCAGGCCTTTCAGATTCGCCGGATTACACCCAGTATGTCCATTTCAACCAGCAGTACATCGAGCATGCTCAGATCGGTTTTGCCGTCTTTGCCGTTTCCCTGCTCTGCTGCAGCATCTTCTGGCTCTATGCGGTGAAGAACGTCCGCAATATATCGCTTGTGCAGGCAGCTGTGTCTACGGTCCTGCCGGTTGCAATCTACCTTGCCATACTTCTGGGGATAAAAATGATGAACGGGTGGGCGTAAGGGCCGATCACTCCCGCCGGGTCACTGTCATCTTCTGGAGGTCGTGAAATGTGCAGGGACTGGAGAATTACCTGTGCCTTTCACCATCAACCCCTTCCACCTTATACTACCGCAACATGGCTGGTATACCGGAGGGATTAGTCCTCTTATCCTGTTCAGGATAAAATCATCCCCCGGGGTATCATCATGGAATCTCCTGAATGCGGCTCTGTTTTTTACAGCAGGTTTCCGATCCTTCACAAGCCTGCTATCCCGATATTTTATTTATCAGGAACACCGACCACACTAATCAGTAAATTCGTGATTACCATGACTGAAAAAACAGGGCACTTTGAAAAAGGGTTCTGGGTAGAAGAGCCCATAATCCCGGAAAAATCCCCGGAGAAAAAAGACGATCAGATCGATGTCCGTCTGGCAGCCGCGACCCGCTCGGTCATGTCTGCCATGGACGATCTTGCAAAGGCCACGCACGATCTCGTGGCTACCGAAGAAGGGAAAAAGCACATTGAAAAGACCGTGAAGGAGACAACGGTCCAGGTCCAGAAGTCCTTTGACGATATCATCCGCCGGGCAAAGGCCGAGGTGGACAAGGCCACAAAACCGAAGAAATGAGTGCGGAGACTAACCAGCCTCCGCACCAAAAACATCAGAACTATTCTTTTTTCGCCAGGGTTTTTTTATACGCAGCATAATGTATCTTTGACCTGCCACTCACTCCCGGATCATTGTCAGCGTCATCCTGAACCGCTGCTTTGCCCAAACACCGTGCGGTATGTTCGCGGGCAGGATAATCATCTCGCCGGTTTTTACTGTAAACGGCGAGCCGGCGATGCTCACATCCACCTCCCCGTCCGTGACCGTGAGGATGGCATCGAACGGTGCGGAATGTTCGGAAAGTCCCTCGCCGGCATCGAACGCAAACAGCGTGATGGTGCCGGTCTTTTTAAAGACGATCATCCGGCTTGCCACTGTCCCGTCCTGGTACTGGACAAGGTCGTTGACAGCAATGACTCTTCCGATGAGTTCCTCGCGCTTCTTGTCAGCAGCGGTTTTTTGTTCTTGTTTCGGATCTGTCATAATGATTCCTGTGTGATGAGTACACGCGAAGGGGATAATATGGATATCGCCTTCACGGTTATGGATTCTGCCAACGGCCTTGTTGTTACAGTACCATACAGAGCCAAACCCAGTAGATGCCAACCTGGACTATTGTCAGCGGCACACCAACCCGGGCAAATTCAAGGAATGTCAGGATCTCGCCTTCGTTCTCCGCGTTCTGGATGATGATAACATTACTTGCCGCCCCGAGGATCGTCAGGTTGCCGGCAATAGTGCTGCCGGCTGCAAGGGCCATGAGCTGGGCGGTCGTACCGCCGGCCTGCAGGATCATGGGCTCAAAGAAGGCGACAAATGGTACGTTGGAGATGAACTGGCTGGTGATCACCGAAAGCCCGAGAATGACCGGGACGGACGATACGCTGCCGGCATCAATGAAGGACTGGAAGAATCCCGCGTCCCAGACACTCTGCATTAAGACGAACATCGCGGCAAAGAAGACAAGCGTCGGCCAGTCGATTGCGCGGAGCACCCCAACTCTCCGGTCAGCAAAGAGGAGCACGGGAGCGGTTGCACAGGCGGCTATCAGTGGAAGCGAGAGGGGGATGGCTGTTCCGGTAAAGGAAGTTAGGATCTTTGCCGCGGAGAGGATGAGGATGATTGCAAGCGAGCATTGCGCACACATGGCGAGACGTTTGTCGCAGGCCGGTGGCAGGTCGGAACTGATGGTTCCGGCAACCAGAAAATCATGTCGGTTAAAAAGCCGCAGTACCAAAAAAGCCGCTCCGAGGCTGATAAGTGTTGGGATGAGGAGATACATCCCGAACGTAACAAAAGGTGAAGGCATGCCGGAGCCGACAGCGACAAGCAGGTTCTGGGGGTTGCCGATGGGGCTCATCACGCTGCCGGTCGTAATTGCGAACGCAAGCGAGAGGAGCAGGAGTTTTGGCGGGATCCTGTACCGTGCTGCGAGCCCCAGCACCAGCGGCGTTGCGATGATGGCGATCGTATCATTCATCAGCAGTGCCGAGAGGAGGCCCCCACAAAAGAGGATCGCGAGTACCACCTGATCGGGATTCTTTGCCCTTGAGAAAATACGGTGGGCGACAGTAGCAAGATACCCGCTCTGCACCAGTGCCTCTCCAACAATGAACATGCCAAAAAGGAAGATCATCACATCGACATTGATCGCCCGGAATGCATCGGCAGGTGATATTTGGCCGGTTGCGAGGGCCGCCAGCGCTCCCCCGAGCATGATCTGCCAGATCCTGAGCCGG
>CAZMCL010000179.1:0-4316 GCA_964564375.1 uncultured Methanoregula sp.
CCAATCGGCGGGAGGACGTAGTTGTTCTGGATGGCAAGCGCTGCCACCTGCCATGCCACGACAAGGACGACGATCCCCGCCGCTCCCTTGCCGTACTCAAGAATATTCTGTCTTGATATCAGTGCCATACATTATCACCGAGATGTTCTCGTACGCAAGCGCCCCGCGGGTCATGTCTTCCTGGATGGAGCTCTGGATCGTTGCAATGATCACCGGGCGGCCACGGGCGGAGCGGGATTTTGTCCAGTTAATGAAACTTTTCCAGTCATCGCAGGGCGCATGAGGATCCACGACCAGCCCGGTCCCTCCGGTGTTGATCGACTGGATGATCGATGACGGGTTGCCAAGGGCGATCTGCAGGCTGGCGGGCACGGACCCCACGTACGCGCCGTCTAAGGCTTCCTGCCCGATCGTAGTCATGATGCCCCCTCCGGACTGGGCCTGGAGAAGACTGACGCGGGCCACCGTCCCGCCTCCCGCAAGCAGGGTGCAGCTGTCCGGCCGTAAGGCCGCAGGGTCGTCAGGGACGAGGCAGAACCCGTACCGGTCGCAGAAGTACTGCGAGTCCTTAACCATGACGTACAGGGGCGCGAAATTGTCCGAGGAGGGGAGGTACCCGATATTGAGTTCCGGGATCTCGCCGGTAATTACGGGGGATGCCGAACCGTTGAGGAACTCCCCGCCCCGTGACCGGACTGCCTCAACCATCATGCCAGCGGGTTCGTAGCTGCCACCGCTCTTCGATCTCGTGATGCTGCTTACAAGGCCGGACTCCGGGGGCAGTGCATCGGCAGTAAAGACCATGTTCTCGAACGACCGGTTCTCAATGTCAAGAGGGGAGAGCGACCCCGTGGGGGTCAGGACAGGATTTCTGCCAAACACCCAGTCAGCGGTGACCTGCCTTGCAAGGTCAGGGTCGCTGTTGGTGCGGTTGATGGCGGCAGTCGTCAGGGCGGAGATGAGAGCGGATTGATCGGGATATTTTTGGATAAAGTCATTGCGCAGCACCAGCACGCAGCTTGCAGCATCCTCCCATTTTCCTGGCGGGGGCAGGTTGGAAGGGACCGCGACCCGTTTTCCGATCCCTGCAAGCTCGGCATTGGAGACCACCGGCTCCCAGACCATGAAACCATCGATTTGGCCCGTGTTAAGGAGCTGGGGCATGGAGCCCGCGGAGGCATAGATGAGATAGACCGTTGGGTGTTCATCAGCGGGACGGACGAGCTGGGGCACCGATGACGGGAAAAGCAGGAATATGATGGCCAGAAGGATGCAGCCCGCGAGGATAATCCATACGATTGGCCTGGGAACCTGCATAACTGGACCTCTGTCACACTTTTGGGGGTTGTGGTATTTATGCGGCAGGATTTATGTTCCGGAAAAACAGGCAATCAGAGCCCGCATCGGGCCCGGATTGGGGTGGCTGACAAGAGAAATTCCTGACCGGGGGACCGTGCCGGATTTTTAAAAAAAATCCTGGTACGGGCCGCAGAGTCCGAAACATCCATAAAAAACCAAAGCCCAAAACGCCCCCCGTCTCATTATCTCTTACGTTTCTTCCCGACAGCAATCTCACGCTCCAGCCTGCCAATCGCATCAACAAACGATGCTTCCCACGGGTCGGGCACCTTCACGCACTCCTGCAGTTGTATGATCTTCGATTCCGGTTCGGGCCTGAATACGGGCCGCGGTTTATCGTCCTTCCGGGATTTTTGCCGGGAGAACAAACCGTAACTTTCCGACATCATGGAACGGTACTCCCGCTCCAGCCAGTCGATTTCAGAATAGATCTCGTCAAACTTTTTCCGGAGTACCGGCTCTTTTTCTAATGTTCCATCGTTTTTCAGGCCCCGGTACCGGTAATCGGTCTTTTTCTTATACGTCTCATCGCGGACGACCGCGTGATAAAACTTACGGAACCGGCGAAGCGCCGGCGCTTCAAGGTCTTTGAGCCTGCGCCGGTATTCGATGGCGGCAGCGGTCTCTTCGAGATATTTCCGGTAGTTCCCCTTCAGCACCTCCCATACCCAGACCACGATGGGGATTGCCGGGTTATTGGTCGTAAAGAGCGTCTGCTCCTGTGCATGCAGGCCGGCACTCCGGATGCCTTGTGCGATGAAGATATGGTTTTCCGGACTGGTCAAAAATAGGGAATCATCAAGGTAGGGGATCTGTTCCCTGCGCCGGTCCCCTTCACCGTCCAGTATGCCCGGGACATGGTGGATAAGTCCCGCTGGGACCATCCGGTCTTCAAATTGGTAAACGTTTTTATGACCAGTGTCTGGGGCGGTGTGTTTGTCATCAACCTTGCTCTCGTCACGTATGCGAAATTCGCAACCGGGTTCATTGCCCAGGTTGCCGGCGTGGCTCACTTTGCGGTACTGGTCCTTGGCCTCGCGTTTACGATCTGGTATCCTGACAATATCCAGAAGAAGAAACGGGCACAATCTCAGGGATCATCCTAATACCGGGTCCCGTTCGGGTGTCTCCGGGATCAGGGGGACACTCCCTCCCCTACACCCGGGCCCCGTCACTTTTTCCCAGAAGGCAACTCCCCCTCGCCAATGTGAGCCCGGACCCACGGCCTGGTGGCCACGGATTGGCGGGTGCAGTCGACCCGGGTATGAACCCCCCAAAAGAAACACCAGAACTATTGAACGCGTGAATGCAAAAAAACAATCATACTTTTTTTATCTGACGGACTTCGGCATCGGTAATCTCGTAGATGATATCTTTGTGTTCCCGCTGCAGCTGCTGGAGATCTTTTAAGATGTCCTGTAACTGGTACTCGCTGTCCCTTCGTGCAACAACATACGGTGAGTTCGGCTGGGGATTTTCAGGTGTGTGGGCAAGAAGTTCACACGAATTGCGCAGGTGCTTTATCTCGAACCTGGTAATTTTGTCGAGTTCAAGCGATTTGAAATCCCCGGCATGGAATGCTCCCGACTGGAGGAATTTTACCAGGACACTCATAGAACCCACTGTCCTGCACCGCTGCCATCCCGGAATTTTTGTGTCCGGGACCGGTCCGTTTCTTCACTGGTACTGTTCACCGGTTTTGGTTCTGACCATTGTAACATCTCCCCTCAACCTCCCCTTTTTTCCTCGTGTTTCGATACCTGTCGGCTTGCGACAAACCCGTTCCCGTGATCCAGGATGAATTATCTTTAAGATCATCCGCGTTACCATGGCATCAGCACCGGGTTTGTCCTGTCGTAATGGGCAACAATAGGTTCTCCGGCTCAAATAAGTATCTCTCATCAGGAATTCCGGTATACTCACCACATAATCACCAAAAAAAAGAGAGAAAACACCATCAATTCCAATGAGAACAAAGGATTCATCGGAGCCTGCGTTCGCCACTCTGTTTCTCGATTTGCATGAAATTTTCATTTCGTGGACTTAATGTGTGGAAGGTACTGTTGTCTCCTCCTGCCCCGATGGACTATTTACAAGAGCCGTCATGATCATTCCGGCCAAACCCGGGTTTTCCTAACGGCCGGGTCATCCTCCACAAAAAAACCTGGATATTCCGCCCCTTTTTAAAAAAAACCTCAATACGCACCTATATCCCCAGAAGGCCCAATATAGCATCAGAAATACAAAAAAGGAGTCCCCAATGAAACGTAATCGTACAGATGCGACGCGGAGATACCAGTGCGCCCACCTGATCTGTACGTATCTGCTCTCCCTGAATATGAGCAGGGCCGAGGTTACCTCGCGGGACATTGCCCTGTTCCACAACCTGTCACGGAAATCCTCGCAATCTATCAGCGCCATGCTGAATTTCCTGTATACCAACCACATACGCGAAGCCCGTTTCGGGTTCTATATCATGGGAACCCGCCCGTTCCATAAATGCGATTATCCTCACCGCTATACGATTGAACTTATCGATGAGGCCCGGGGCCTGCTCTGATATGGTGCCCGGCCTTCGTCCAGGTACGATGAGAAATCGTGGGGACCGGCCATGCGGCCGGAATTCATCTGCCACAGGCCCTGCTGCATGCAGGATAACCCTATGACCCGCACATGGCTGCAATGGTTCCTGCAAAGAAACGATACGGACCTGCTATCTTATGATTTCTCCGACAGTTGCCCGGCATGGGAGGCGTGGTGGTTCCGTGGCGCTGTCGCCGCAACGTGTATTTCCATAGCCTGGTGTTTCTGGCCGGCCGTACCGTAAGAGGGACCCGGATGGCATGAACCCGGGCTACAGATAGACATATGAGGTCACGAAGCATGTGTTGACCGTCACAGGGGATGAGAGGGAAACCGGGGTCACCAGACGGCAAACGGCTGATGCCCCTTCAAGA
>CAZMCL010000180.1:0-4268 GCA_964564375.1 uncultured Methanoregula sp.
CCACAATCCGCTTCAGCATTGAAACCGATAATGACGCCACGCTCATTGTCTGCGAAGACGATGGGGGAGGCATCCCTGCGGGAAAGAAGGAGCGGATCTTCTCCTACGAGCAGGGGATGGATACCGGTCTCGGGCTTTTCCTGTCACGGGAGATCCTCGCCATTACGGGCATCACGATCCGGGAGACCGGGACAGAAGGGACCGGAGCACGGTTCGAACTCCGCTGCCCACCCGATACTCTCCGCAGTATGAAAAAGGCTTAAGGATACACTTTTATTTTGACAGACAGTCATAAGGCACCTCCCGTTAAAAGAGAATCATTTTTTTAGACCAACATCGAACGCAAGAATACAGGTCTCCTGATGACACTGACATTTCCTGCAACAACACTTCTCCATTATCCTCTCCACCGCCACCGCATCCTCGTTATTCTTGCTCTCTCCCTTGTCACGCTGGGGGCAAACCTGTTCGAGATGTTTGCGGGGATCACGGTCGTCCTCTCCCACCTGCTCTATTTACCCATCATCCTTGCATCCTACTGGTATCCCAGGCGCGGCCTCATCTTCTCCGTCATCATCACGGCCATTTACGGTTCCCTGACAGTCCTCGTTCCCTCTGCGGATCCACTCTTTGATATCTTTGTGCTCTCGCGAATGGCAATGCTCATCATTATCGGAGGCATTGTCGCCATGCTTGCCAGAAACCTTGCTCAGTCCGAACAGCAGCTCCACGATATCATCGAATTCCTTCCCGACGCCACCTTTGCCATTGATAAGGAAGGGAAGATCATCGCATGGAACCGGGCTGTTGAAGAGATGACCGGCAGGAAGAAAACCGACATGCTGGGGCGGGGGAATGCTGAATACTCGCTCGCTTTTTATGAGGGACGGCGCCCGATGCTAATCGGCCTTATTGTGACCGGGGAGGAGAAGATCGAAGAGAAATACCCGGCCATCCGCAGGAAATCCCAACGATTCGAATCGGAAGTTTTCCTCCAGCAATTCCACGAGGGGCGTGGAGCACATGTGCGGTTTTCGGCAACTGCTCTTATGGATGCGCAAGGCAACGTGACCGGCGCAATCGAGTCTATCCGGGATATCACGGACCAGATAATGACCCGGGCCGCGCTTGAGAATGCCAGCAACCGGCTCAATACCCTGTCGGGCATCCTCCGGCACGACCTCTCACGGAAACTTGCCGTCCTCTACGGCCACCTCCGACTTGGCGTGATGAAGTTCAATGACCCGGAGGTGATCTCCTTTATTGCAGGAATCAAGGAGGCTACCAACGGCATCATGCGCCAGATAGAGATCTCCCGCGAGTACCGCGATATCGGTGCCACTCCTCCCGCGTGGATCCCGGTCCAGGAGGCGTTTGGGACTGCTGTCGGACGTATCGATATCGATAAGGTTGTCTTCCATGCCTGGACCGGGCGGCTCGAAGTCTTCTCCGATCTCCATCTTCCCACGGCCTTTTATCACATTCTCCATAACTCGTTCAAGACGGAAACCGGGGCAACAAAGATCATCGCCACCTACCATATCCGCCCCGAAGGCTGTGTCATCATTATCGAGGATAACGGAACAGGAATTCCGGATAAGCAAAAAGAGACACTCTTTATCCAGCGCGAGGACAGTTACGGCCGCGGTCTCTTCCTCGCCCACGAGATCGTCTCCATCACCGGCATCACGATCCGGGAAACAGGAGATTACGGCCAGGGAGCCCGGTTCGAGATCCTCGTCCCGTCCGAGGGTTATCGCATAATGGGGGTAAGCTCGTGACGTCCGGCTTTTCGGAACCTGTGTCCCCTGCCCCCCGAAAAGTTCCGGTTGTGCAAAAAGGGCCTTCCTGCGAACTGCCTGTTATCAGGGAACTCACCGGGGGGGAGTTTTCCCATGCTGCGGAGGTCTGGCGAGACTACCACGAGACGACCGCTGACCCTGCAACGGACCGGGTCTTCGGCGTCTTTTTGGAAGGTACGCTTGTCTCACTTGCACGGTGCCGAAGGCATGATGGCGGCCTTGAGGTGGACGGCATCTGGACACCGCCACCCCACCGCGGCTATGGCTACTCCCGCATGCTCGTTGGTGCGCTTGTCGAAGCCTGCCACAACGAGAACCTGTTCATGTATGCGGTCAGTCACCTTACCGGGTTTTATACCCGGTTCGGTTTTGTGCCAATCCCGGAAAAAGACCTGCCGTCATCGATCCGCGAGCGCTACACGTGGGCCGCAGGAAACCTCGAAGGTGCCGAAGTCCAGCCGATGGTCCGGAAAGCGGGGACCGGAACGATATTCACGCAATGATAAAAAAGAAGAACGAAAAAAAACCGGGTTCACTTCCAGTTAAAGAGCGGCATCATGGGTTTCAATGGCTCGAAATCGTCTCCCAATGCGGATAACCTGTACGTGTGGGAGAACTTGGTGCCCTTCTCGTTCTCGAACCTGATGACGACCTTAACTTCCTCCATCATCTGACCTGTCGGGTGACGGTATGTTTCCTCAGCAGCAAGGGACGGGATATCGAACTCAACATTTACCGGTACGAGCGCAACATGGATCTTCATTGCCACGGCATTGCCCGGATTGCGGAGGATAATGGCCTTGGCATCATCGCTGAGTTCTGCTACAATATCCGGCAAAAATGTGCTGTCCTGCATAATCATCACGGACATGATGACAACTGTAAAGAGCAGGAAGATAACCCCGGCAATATAGATACTTCCAACAAGGGAAAAAAGGGTGATGATAATCCCTGCAACCAGCAGGATCTGTAGTTTCCGGTCCATGCTGAGCAGTTATCCTGCCCGCATAAAGTGTTTAACGGTTTTATCTGGCCAATGGAGGGGAGCAAAAAACACTGATAAACCGGCAGACGCGTTTATTTCAGGAAAGCCGGTGGACTTTTTTTAGCTGCCGGACTGTTTCAAGTGTCACATTGTCAGGCAGACCTGCAGGTACCGGTGCAGGCTTCTTCTCTTTCAGGTTATCAAAGATACTACAGACCGCCTCAGGATGAGAGGGGCCGTACCCGCCTTCAAGTACGAGGGCGAGTGGAAAATCCCCGGCGCTGCGGACAAGCGTTGTGAGCGTCCCGATGTCTTCAGGCACGAGTTTCATGATACCCACCGGGTCATCGGACAGGACGTCCTGCCCGGCCGAGATTATCACAAGATCCGGATCATACCGCTCAAGGGCCGGAACGAAAATCTCCGAGAACACAAAGTGGTAATCCGCGATGGTGGAGTTGTGCTGGAGTGGTGCATTCATCGTGTACCCGAGCCCGCTTCCGCTGCCGGTCTCGTCAATGAATCCCGTGTGGGGGAACGCATCCCTCTGGTGGACCGAACAATAGAGCACGCGGTCATCACCATAAAAGATGCTCTGTGTGCCATTGCCATGGTGGGTGTCCCAGTCGATGATCGCTACCCGGTCAACGCTGGTGAGCGCACTCGCGGCAGCAACTGCGGCATTGTTCAGGAGGCAGAACCCCATGGCCCGGTCGGCTTCCGCGTGGTGACCCGGGGGGCGGACGAGGGCAAAACAGGTCTCGCCAGCCAGTGCCCGGTCCGTGGCAGCGACTGCCGATCCTGCCGCATAGGTCGCCACCTCGTACGAACAGGGGTTGACATAGGTATTGGGGTCGATGTACCCGATCCCGATCCGGCTCATTTCAAAGAGCCCGCCCACGTACATGTAGTCATCCAGCGAGCAGAGATCCCTGTTTTTTACGCACTGCTGTTCAAGCCACGTGAGATAACCCGGGACATGGACACGCTGGAGTTCTTCGAATGAAGCAGGTACCGGATTATGGATCTTCACGTTGTCCGGTAACCGGGAAAGTATCGAAACCAGTCGGTCGTGGCACTCCTTATGCCCCTGGCAGTCATGGTTTTTGAAAACATCGCCCGTTATTGCGGATAATCTCATTGCCCGGCCCCGTTTTTCATTTGTTCTATTCAGTCTCTATTGACAGATGATGAACATTATGAAAATGACACGATTGCCGTGTTGTGGGGTCTGCCGCCCGCAGTTTCCCGGTTCATATGTTCCATCCAGGCGGGGTACCGGACTTTTTCAAAGATTCATGCAGCAGCATCCAATGGAATCTTCCCTGCGCGGCGGGCGGAATCTGGCAGAATTCAGATTTTAAACCCTATGTGAGCAGATTAAAAAAATCTGGAATCAACCACAATAGGTGAAAAATGCCAAAAGATAAACCAATCACTCTGACCGATTTTATTGCTTTCCGGCAATCTCGGCGGTTTTT
>CAZMCL010000181.1:0-4247 GCA_964564375.1 uncultured Methanoregula sp.
AGATGCAAAAAAAATTGCTGCAGAGATTGGATACCCGGTTATCGTGAAGGCGAGTGCCGGGGGTGGCGGAATCGGTATGCAGATTGTTCAGGATGAAAACGGTCTTGAAGAGGCGATCTCTGCAAGTATGCGGATCGCCCAGTCTGCCTTTGGCGATGCAACAGTCTTTATTGAAAAATATCTCGTCAAACCCCGGCATATCGAATTCCAGGTCCTGGCCGATGAGCATGGCAATGCGGTCCATCTTTATGATCGCGAATGTTCAATCCAGCGGCGGCACCAGAAACTGGTGGAAGAGGCCCCATCACCAATCATGACCCCCGAGCTGCGCGAACGGATGGCTGATTCCGCCCTCCGGGTGGCAAAAGCATCGGACTACACCAATGCCGGAACCGTAGAATTCCTGTACAGCAACGGGGATTACTATTTCATGGAGATGAACACGCGACTGCAGGTCGAGCATACCATTACCGAGTTCATCACGGGCGTGGATATTGTCAAGCAGCAGCTGGCAATCGCTGCCGGTGAATCACTACCCTTTGAGCAGAAAGATCTCTTTATCCGGGGCCATGCCATTGAATGCAGGATCAATGCTGAAGATCCTCTCAACAATTTCGCTGCAGATCCGGGAAAAATCATCCGGTATCGCTCCCCGGGCGGGCCGGGCATCCGGATAGACAGTGGGATCCATATGGGGTATACCATTTCGCCCATCTATGATTCCATGATCTCGAAACTCTGTGCATGGGACAGCACCCGGCTTGAAGTCATCAAGCGCATGCGCAGGGCAATCTCCGAATATATTATTCTTGGGGTAAAGACCACACTGCCGCTTCATTTCGCCATTATGAACAACCAGCAATTCATTGACGGGAATACCCATACGCACTTCCTGCAGGAGGAGCATATATTAAGCACGCTTGAGCGCTACCAGCGTGACGAGGAAACAAGGATGCAAACCCTTGCCGGGACTTTTGATCAGGGAAAGAAAGTCGCGGCAATCACTGCTGCGGTCAACACGTACCTGCAGCAGAAAAAGAACTGATTTCTGAAGAGAACTCTTATCAGAACATTTAAAAGTTTTTACTGCGTTTTAATTATGCACTTTTGTGCTGCGGTGGCCTAGCTGGTTAGGGCGCCAGACTCATAGGGTCTTATTTGAGCGGATCCAATCGTTCAGGCTTTGAGAGATCTGGAGATCGGGGGATCGTAACCCTCTCGCAGCATTCATTCCGTTATCTCGTTCAATTTTTTCAGATTCGGTGGTTCCCGCCCATACATTTTTTCCACATTTCGTCTCACAGGCTTAAAAAAATTTTCCGGTTTTTTTAAACAACATCCTCTTAAAAACCGGAGAATTGATGAATATTAATCTTAAACGCGCGGCAGTTGGCAGGTCCCATGTGAAATTCTCCATAATTTTTGCTGAACCAGTTCTTCATCTTGTATTTTATGTTCTTGAGGGCATCACCCGGTAGTTTGATGGGGAGACAGGACTCGTTACGGGTAATGCCGCTGCCGGCATTATTGTTGCAGTTGCTGTGATTATTCGGTCAGGGGCTATAAGGATCACACGGGACCCGGGATAATTTTTCAGAAATAGCTTTTTAAAATTACATGCTCTGTAAAATCCCTCATTCATTACAATGGAGGCTGATTCCCGCAGGGTGCCTGTGCAGCGTCCTCAATAACCCAGTCATCTCATCTTGTAAAAATTTTCCATTCAATAAGGCACGGTAATACGTTGTCATCGTAGGGGGGATGCCACGAGTGTGCGGGGCGAAGACCAAAAGAGCGTCTTTGAGTATCCTTGATGATTTCTACAAAGCAAAATTACGATTCTTTTCCGAGCCGGTTTATTGTCCAGATAAGTTGGCCAAATCCATCCATCTCCATTTCGAGAACCTGTTCGCGGGTCATCCCCATGCTGGTCTCGGCATCGGCCGTGAGCGTATCCGGCCCCCGTACGATAAGCCGCTCCCTGCCGTCACTCATGAGTATATCCCCGGCCTCCTTTTCATGGACAAACGCCCTGCCTGGAATGATAATGGTGTCATCGACCTCTGATAGATCAAGACCTTTCAGATCATCTGCCGTGATGAGGCAGGCAATCTCTTTTTCAACAGGTATAACAGTCACCGTGGATCCGCACGCAGCAAGGATTTTTTCAATAGAAGGGGCAGCAATTGACCCGGAAATAACCGTTGCGTACCGGGTGATGCGCGGGAGTTTTTCTAACAGTTCCGGCTCATCAAGGATTGCAAATGGCGAGCCGATCTCCGGGTCCCAGAGAGGTGTGCCAGAGATTTTCATTGTATGGCGGGATTGCAGGTCGGTAATGATATCCCGAAATTCAGAAACAGAATGGACAGGCTGGCCGGGAATCACCGGGGCATTCCCCAGGATTAGCCCCTGTTCGGTTGCATTGGCAAACCGCATGAGAATAGTACCTTTTACTCCCCGCTCTTCGAGCCAGTCGCAGGTCTGTTCAAGAACCCTGCCATCATTGATCCCGGGAAGGATAACTGCTGCGGCATAGACATCAACATTCGCACATAGTTTTTCCAGAATTTCCAGCGAGGCCTCCGGTGTCGGGTCGTGCATGTAGCGCTTTCTCAGAGCTGGGTCGGCTGCAAAAATTGTAAATGAAATCTCCGTAAGCCCGTTCTCTATCAAGAGATCCGCAATTCCCGGATCATCCCAGCCTTTCCCGCTGGTATACCCGATATGGAGCGGTGCATCCATGCTGCCGAGGAGCTCGATGAGTTCGGTAAACCGGGGGTAACAGCTTGGATCGCCCCCGCCACTGATAGTCACCCTGGACAAGTTCCCCTGTTTTGTCTGGAGATTTGCGAGAGCTTCGTTGGCGATGGTCTTGAGATCCTTGAATCCCGCATATTCTTCCTTGACCCCGCGCATACAGTAATCGCAGCCTTTCTTGAAGGGGAGGCAGTAGCGGCAGCCCAAAGGTTGAACCCCCCGGACTTTTTTGAAATAGCAGTATTCGCAAAAACCCCTGCAATTGATACCGGGGCTTCCTCCGATATCAACAGTCAGTTGTGTCATCAGTACAAAAAGATCGGTTTTGTTATGGTTAATGTGTTTGCACAGGGCAGGGAATCACACGTATGCTAAGAATATGGAGAAATTGGCTTTCGCAACCGGTCTCAAAACGCGTACTATTCCTGAAATGCCAGTGAACACCATCTTTTTTACCCATCACGGCCTATGTATTATGGCGCCTCAGTGGCTTAGTTGGCAGAGCGGCTGACTTGTAATCAGCAGGTCCCGTGTTCAAATCACGGCTGAGGCTTTGCAGTATCATTTTCTTGCATCTCCCCCCATTTCGGCTGCCCTTTAATCTCACACAAACGGAATTTCCTTTTGCCTTATACTATCCTTGACCATCATCATTAATACACTCGAAAATTAACCACTTTAACGGTTCTATGCAGAATGTAAAAATGTCCATGGATTTTGATTTCAACGTAAAAACCAATGCAAAATTCGGTGCCGAAAACGCACTTCGTCTTGCCCAATACTTAAAAGAACTCTCCCTTTCACGACCCGGTATCATCGTCGACGGGGGGATAGCCGGGCTTGAATACCCAAAAAAGATCATCGCAACCTTGGAAAAGGATCCGAACATCAGGGCAAAAATCTGGGTGTATGACCTCCGACAAGAACCGGACTATGATTCGCTCGACCGGATCAAGGC
The DNA here is from genome assembly GCA_964564375.1 of uncultured Methanoregula sp. GTDB lineage: Archaea > Halobacteriota > Methanomicrobia > Methanomicrobiales > Methanospirillaceae > Methanoregula. The sequence goes on from CAZMCL010000181.1 coordinate 3,719, forward strand.
AATGTTTTTAGACGCATCAGGAAAGCCGGTCACTGATTGTTTTGTCGGGATAGGTGGGGGAAGCGTGATCGATTTTGCCAAGGGGCTCGCAACGGTTGTCGTTAACCCGGGAAACGCAGTGCAATACAAGGGATTCCCGACCGGTATTGTCCCGTCACTCCCCACCATTGCTATCCCGACAACAGCCGGAACTGGCAGCGAAGTGACCTATAATGCCGTGTTCACAGACAATGTGGCAAAAAAGAAACTTGGCATCAATACCCGCAACAATTATCCGGCGCTCGCAATCCTTGATCCGCTGTTCACGGTTAACAGCCCGATGTCGGTGACGGTCTCGTCCGGTATGGATGCCCTTGTCCATACGCTCGAGAGTTACATGGCCGTCCAGTCAAATCCCATGAGCCGGATCTTTGCCCGAGAGGCCTTCGCTATGATCTTCAACAACCTCTTCCTGGTCAAAGACACGCCGGGTGACGTAGATGTCAGGGCAAAGATCCAGTACGGTGCATATCTTGCCGGGATCTCCCTT
>CAZMCL010000182.1:0-4242 GCA_964564375.1 uncultured Methanoregula sp.
ATCTGCTCCAAGTCTTAGTTGGTTATAGTCTCGTGGCTTGTACTGATTAATCACCTTATTTTTTTGATTGCAGGGCAATTTTGAGGGTTTCTGCTATTTTTTATCCACAATAAGGTCATTTTCTTCAAATGTCACCCGTTTTTCCTGATAGGGGGACACCCCTCTATTTCCTGTGGAACCTGTAAAGGAGATGTAACCCTCTCCCAAATATTTATTGTAAAAGGAGCTATTTTAGAGTATATCAGTAATACTATATAAAACAGTCGAAATGATTTTGATGAAATATTAAATTTTACCAGCAATGCTGTATTAGAAAAAATACTGAATTGAGACTAAAATAAAAAAAGAAGGGAGTAAAATAAGATTTCCATAGGAAATGATGGGGGGTGTCCGTGCAAACTCATTACAATACTTAATGATCTTAGGGTAAATTTGTTATGAGAACTTTGTAATCTACCTGTTAATAGGTCAGATAAAGAAAATTAGTATTCAACTGCAATCTTTTCATTGCAGGATGCTATACCCATTAATTACATCCAAAAGAACAACTGGTCCAGCTCACCAAATTCTCAATACGAATAACACGTAATAGTTCATCTGTTATGAGTCACAATCACGTGAGACCGTTTGAAATAACCGGGGCGGTCATTACGGTTTCAACCACACGGACCACCGATACTGATACCAGTGGAAAGACAATTACGGTTCTCTTGGAAGAAAAATCAATTACAATTGCGCATTATGCAATTGTTCCCGATCGCATCGATGCAATCCGGAATGAACTGTTCATTGCTTTAAAAAATGCTAATTGTATTATAATCAACGGGGGGACCGGTCTCACCCATGATGATTGTACTATCGAGGCAGTATTCCCACTCCTTGAAAAGAGAATTGAAGGATTTGGAGAATTCTTCCGGATGAAGAGCATCGGGCAGATCGGCACGGCATCAATGCTCTCCCGGGCCGTTGCCGGCATTATTGGAGGAAAAGCAGTTTTCTGTATTCCAGGGTCAACAGCAGCAGTAACCCTTGCAACCACCGAGCTCATCCTGCCGGAGATCGCCCATATTGTCAGCCATGCAAACCGGTGAAACGACAGGGATGTCTGGACAAGGTATCTATAAAAACAAAAACGACCAGGAGATCGTTTGAAATCCACGGTAAGGGACGTGACAGAACCAAAAAAAATTCCCGGATACACAGAAATATTAATTTTCCGGAAACAGCCAATTCCGGCACTGATAGTACTGGTGACAATTTCCCCATAATCCGGACTTATTACTATCGCAGGACCTGTAGCAGGGCAACCCGCTCCAGCACCAGATCAATGATTCGTGCAGGCCCGCCGGCTGCTTCCACTTCTTCTGCGGAGATGGCAAAGATCTCCATCAGCCGCTTTATTTTTTCCGCATCAATCGGATCGCAGTCTTTTACAAAAAACCGGAACAATTGTTCGAGCACGGTCCAGCAACTATCCTGTCCCGACAGACAGCAGACCCACAGTTGGTTCTCCCCTTCCCGGATCCCAAAAGATGTGGCAACACTGCACTGGCGCGAACCGGCAGCAAACAGGAGTGCCTCCATCTCGATGTTATTTGAAATGTTCCTCCCCTCCTCAAATGCCCTTGATGCCAGCATCACCGCAGCAGCAGCATGGGCCCTGCCCGCAAGCATGTCGGCATTGAAACAGACGATGTGCGTGTTATGGTCCGCGGCGATGCCCCGAAGTTGCCTGAGGAATGCAGACCGGTCGGTAATCGTGCAGGATGCAGCCCGGATATCTGTGTCAGTTATCGTGGATGACATGGAATTACCTGAAGTGTGAGAGCGTTGATTGTCCGGTCTTATCAGGCTCTTCTGTATTTGGCAGCGCTGTCTTTTTTACCGTTCGTCCGGTTTTTTCCACAACGGCTCTTTTACCACCGTCAAGCTGGGCGAAGATCTGCTCGGCAATGCCGCGGCCGATAATCCGCGTGATCGATTCAATACCCGCTGCCCGGACTGCATCAGGGGATGTGATGGCATTATTGAAGAGGCGGCGTGCCCGGACCCGCCCGATTCCCCGGAGTTTCACGAGCGGGAGGAGTTCGCGCCGGATCCCGTTCTTCATACAGGTCTCATACTCACGGATCTTGACGTGGAATGAGGGTGCAAACATCCGCGAGAGTTCCGCTGTTGCGTGCAACAGCCAGTTGACACTCTCGACCATGCCAAAGACGTCACCGGGACCCACCGAATAACGCTCGCAGATCCTGGCATCGGGCATCTCATCGGTCCAGTCCGAGAGGAGCATTGCGGTTTTGATTGCCCGGTAATAGTGCTCGGCATCATCCTCGTCCTGCGGAACCGAAAGCCAGAGCTCCTCCTCATGCTCATCGATCATCCGGTCAAGCTGGGGCCGGTCGGTGTTGCGTACATAGAGACGGGGCATGTCGGGCGTGCTGCAGATGAGCTGGAGGAGACCGGTGTCAGCATATGTCTGCCTCTCCCGCAGCGTGGATACGATCATCGCAGCACTCCGGGGGTCGATATAGAGCCGTGATACGAGCGAACCGAATTCAGTTGTCCCGATATGCTCGCCGATCTCCATCACCATCTCCGCTGTGACGAGGAATTTCAGGGCTGTGTCCACCGCCCGCTGCATGAGCCTGCCCTGGCGGTGCTCGTGGACATAGAAACTCCGGTTCATAAAGGTGGTGAGTTCATCGCGGGTGCCGGCAAATCCCGATGCGATAAGTGAGAGGATATGGGTATACAGGGCAGTGGGTTCGGCAATTTTTGAATGGACCTCCTCAGCAGCCGCATCGATATAATAATCAAAGAGTTCCTCTATCTGTCCCTGATCTTTTGCGATGAGCACAGCCTCACCGTACGGGTCAAGCCGGGGCCGGCCGGCCCGTCCTGCCATCTGGTGATATTCGCTTGCCGGGATTGGCTGCATCCCCTCACCTGCGGTAAATCGGAGGTAGTCGCGGATGATGACCCGACGAGCCGGGAGGTTCAGTCCGGCTGCAAGCGTGGGTGTTGAGGAAATTGTCTTGATGAATCCCTTCCGGAATCCCTCCTCAACGATCTTTCGTTCATCACGGCTCATGCCTGCATGATGGAAAGCGGACCCTTTTCCCACGCAGAGAGCAAGGCTCTTTCCCATCTCGGTCTCTGCGGAAGCGTAAAGCTTTTCTGCAAGGGTTTTAAGTTCCGGATTGTCGCTCTTGATCGCCCCGGCAGCCCGTTTGGCAAACGCCTCGGCATTCCTGCGGGAAGAGACAAAGACAAGGCATTGTCCCCCCTCCGCGATAGTATCGAGACAGAGGTTGAGGTCATCGTAGTTCTTTGACACCTGTTTTACCGTGCGTTCCCCCTCGCGGAAATGGATGCGGTCGTTCCAGAAGACTCCCTGCCGGAGGTCGACCGGACGCCAGGTGCTGGTGACCAGTTCGGCATCAAGCCATCCGGCAAGGATCTGGGGATTGCCGATAGTTGCCGAAAGCCCGATCACCTGCATGGCCGGGTTCCGGCACCGCAGCTTGGCGATCACCATCTCGAGGGTGGGACCGCGGTTCTCAGAGTCGATGAGATGGATCTCGTCAATGACGAGAAGCGTTATCTTGCCTATCCAGCGGGCACTGTTCCGGAGGAGCGAATCAACCTTCTCGCTCGTGGCAACGATGATATCGTTCCTACCCAGCGTATCGTCGCGGCGGTCTAAGTCGCCAGTTGCGATACCGACACGGACCCCCTTGTCTCCGAACTCATCAAATTTTTCACTTGCGAGTGCCTTGAGCGGGACGATATACAGGCACTTGCCACCCCCACCAATCCGGGCGTGCATCGCCATCTCTGCGATGAGAGTCTTCCCGCTTGCGGTGGGGATGGCAACGAGCAGGTTCTTTCCCTCAAGCATTCCCCGCTGCACACATTCTGCCTGCGGAGGATAGAGCTCAGCGATACCGCATGCAAGATATCGCTCTTTGAGATTTGCGGGAACCGGAAGGGTCTCAGTTAACATGCCACATCCCACCCGGGAACCCCTTTAATTCCACTCAAATTCGCTGGCATTTGAGTCCTTTTTGACAATACTAACCTTAAAACCAAATCATTCTCCACTGGAAATGAAGGAAAATACATAAATAGGAATTTGTGATTTTGATGAAAATTCCAGATCAGTAATAATAGCTGATCATATCCTGTTTTGCCTCTTTCTTCTTCCGGTCAAGGAAAGCAAAGACGTTTTCATGAGGC
>CAZMCL010000183.1:0-4240 GCA_964564375.1 uncultured Methanoregula sp.
CCAGTCCCAGGGATTCATCCGGGGGATGGGATCAAAACAAGAAGAGCACATCGCTCAAGAACAAAAAGAACCCGTAGCTATTCGCTGCGCGGGCCAGTACCAGCCCAACGATCAACCGTGATGTAGAGCTGATCTCCTGCGAGAGCATGAGAATGGCTCAGGTTTTTTCTTTAAAAAAAAGGGTTAAACCATCCGGTTTTATCGTCACGCCGACCCTTTCATAATGGTCAGAGTGTACCCGAAGGGTTCGGTTGCTGCGTATTCATCAACGGACTGCATCCACCGGCCGTCAATGACATACGCGTAGAACGCTTCCTTCTCGACACTGAAGGTCTTCTTGTTGTCAGTCACTTTCTCCATGATCATTTGTGGCTCGATGAGCCCCCACTGGACATTGTCGGAGTGGGAAACATACTTCGGGATCATGAGGTTGCTATTGAGCTGGTCGGCCTGGTAGGTAGTGACTGCATACCCCAGCACGGGCTTTTCGGCCTTGATGATGATCGTATAAGTCTCCCCGAGTTCCTGGAGCGGTTCACCCATAGTGCGGAAATCATAGGTCTTGAACGTTGACGGGGAGACCATTCCCGATTCGGTGAAGATTACATTGCCGGATTTCTGTGTCACTGTTACGGTGGATGCCGCAGTCGCCGCTGGCGGGACGGTTGTTGCAGGTTCTGAGATGGATGTCACCGGGACAGGTGCCGGGGTAGCCGGGGGTGCCTGTGAGGAAGTACATCCGGCAGTGCAGAGCAACACGCACAGGAAAATGCCCATGCAAAGGAAGGCTGTTTTTGGGTGCATATGATAAATGTCTTTGATCTTTTTGATAATAGATATTGTTATTTAAATGTAAACGGCACGATATGGCCTGTAAATCCGTCCCGGTCTCCTGTTTTATTAAGGTTTTAACTCTGTAGAAACCCTGTTCCAATTTCCCTGATACCCCCCTCTTACGCCACTTTGTCCCCCGGAAGGAACGGGGCGCACTCGCGATGGGACGAGGTCGGTTACGGGTAATACATCCCCAGATGCAATTACGACAAATTACCGTTCGCTTAAAACAAAAAAACGTTAATATTTTTACTGAATTGTTCATTGATGCCGCCGCGGGGCGCCCTTTTTGGGCGGCGGTCACTATCTTCCTGCGGGTATGGGGGCATTTTACCCCCATCGTGGCAACTAAGGATTTCCACAGTGCAAAAAAAGGATTACTTCTTTGCTTTCCGGATGATAGTGAGGTCACCAAGGGTGGGGGTGATCCTGCTTTGCACTTTCTCATCGGTATCGGATTCCATGGTATCGATGAGCCGGATATCGAGTGCTTTTTCGAGTTTCCTCCGCACCGCGTCCTCTGGGATCAGTGCTGCGCTCTCGATCTTTTTGATAAGGTGCTCTTTTTCCTTGAGCTGCATGGCAAGATCCTTCTGGGAGAGCCCCTTCTCCTCACGGGCATGCCGGATGCGGGCAGCATAATCGTCAACGATCTCGCCTTCCATGTAATCAAAGAGGTCGCGCTTCCGGTATGCCGAAGGTGATGCAACTGTTATACCGGGCCTGCCCTGCTTTTGGGCTGCGGGCCGGGTTGCCGCAACACCGGTTCGCCGTACCTGCTGCACTTCCGTGCCGAACTTTACGCATTTGCTGCAGACCTGCAGCTCGGCACCTTCGACCCTCACAAGTTTTGGAGTGCCGCGAATCACGTCTCCACACATTTCGCACTGCATGTTCTCACTACAATTATCTTGTGATGTATTAACTTTCGTGCCTGAGAGATGCCTGTAAACGGCATGAGCTGCTGTTTGCCTGTTCAGAAACACTTTAAAGGATACCCCGATACATATAAATGAGGCACGCCATGGGCGATATAATCCACCAGTCTCCGGAACCGCAGTCACCAGAAGAGCTGTACAGGTTGTACCGCACTCTGTCCGAACAGCTCCGCGAGCAGCTGGGCCAGATCGAGAGCGACAAGCACGATTTGGAAGTCCAGATGATGGAGCGGGTAGGAAATCTCGAGTCCCGGAACCTCGAGCTCCGCGAACAGCTCCGGCAGGTGGAGGCTGACAAGCGGTACATCGAGACCCAGAAAATCCGGTACGAGCGGGAGGTCCGGAAACTCAAAAGCGAGAGCGAACAGCTCAGGAGCCCGCCGCTGATTATCGGGACTGTCACCGATGTGGTAGATGCGTCGAGGGTCATTGTGCGGAGCAGTGCAGGCCCCCGCTTCCTTGTCAGGAGCTCGCCCTCTATCAATGCCGACGATCTAAAGCCCGGTGCGCGGTGCACGTTAAACCAGCAGTCACTTGCAATTGTCGAACTGCTGCCCAACAGTTTCGATCCCCAGATATACGGCATGGAACTCTTAACAAAACCCCTGGAAACCTATGGGGATATCGGGGGTCTGGACAAGCAGATCAAGGAAGTCAGGGAAGCTGTTGAACTACCCCTGATAAACAAGGAAATTTTCAAGCGGATCGGTGTAGTGCCCCCCAAAGGAGTACTTCTCTATGGCCCCCCGGGAACCGGTAAGACGCTTATTGCAAAAGCTGTTGCTCATGAAACGAATGCACGGTTCATGCGGGTTGTAGGTTCCGAGCTGGTCCAGAAATATATTGGCGAGGGAGCCCGGCTTGTCCGTGAACTCTTCGACATGGCAAAAAAGGATATGGAGTCTGATGCAGGAAAGAAGGAAGCTGACAAGACTCCGACCATTATCTTCGTGGATGAGATCGATGCTGTGGGGGCATCACGGACAGAAGCAAATACCTCCGGTGACCGCGAAGTACAAAGGACCCTTATGCAGCTCCTTGCCGAGATGGACGGGTTCGACAACCGGGGCAATGTGAAGATCATTGGTGCTACCAACAGGATCGATATCCTCGACCCGGCACTCCTTCGTCCCGGCCGGTTCGACCGGATTATACGGATCCCACTGCCCGGCGAAGAGGGGCGGTTGTCGATCCTCAAAGTCCACTGCCGGGGCCTGACTATCGATGAGGATGTCGATCTTATGAAGGTTGCCCGGATGACTGAAGGCAAGAACGGCGCCGATCTCCGGGCCATTTGCATGGAAGCCGGGATGTTTGCGATCCGCAAGGAGCGTTCCGCAATCCGGCAGGAGGATTTCGAATCTGCCATTGCAAAGGTCGGCCTTGACTTCAACCGCGAATCGGTTGACGTTGAAGGCACAATGTTTGCTTAACCGCATCCAACTTTTCTTTTTAACTTACGGGTTCAATCATCTTCCTTTACGGTACCATCAGCCAACCTCGGCTATTTTGCGATTATATAACCCGACCTGGTCCATGTTGTATTCAATCACGTGCAGGAATACCAGACATGACAAATATTGGCGACGTAATCCGGCAGATAGAAACAGTGAAGTGTGACCGGCAGCACCCGCCAACTCCTGAACAGCAGGAGACCCTCAACCGTATCCTCTACAATGTCTATTCCGGCACCGTGGAATTCAAAGGGAGCAGATAATTATGATTATTGTTAATGCAATGGACGATTTATCCGCCATTATAAGGATAATCGAACGGATCCCCGTCCTTATCCTGATAAGCGGATTTATTATTGTGGGCATGCTCCTGCGGGACTGATCCCTGCGGGCGTGCAAAAATTTAAATTTTTTTTCAAATAAGCGCGCTGATTAAAAAAAAGCGGCATGGTTTTATCCGGCTGGTTCGTCAGCATTATCTGAACTTTCCATGAGTTCGCCTTCTTCTACCTCATCCTGCGTACACCAGATCTCGATGGTTTTTTCTATGCCGATATATTCCTGGTGGTATTCGTCAAGGGTTGAACCGGGCGTCATTGGGACCGAACTTGCCACTTTCCCGTCTTTGAACCCGTAGAGCTTCCGGTATTGCCAGCCGGGACCGAGCACTGCAGTCCGTTCGAAATAGACGTCCTGCGCCAGCTGGTGGGTGAAGTAGATGCCCGGTTCCAGCTCGAAGAGCGGTTCCCGGACATAGCGCCGGATGTACCAGCGGAGCTCGGCAACGAGCGAGAGTGCGCTGCTCAACGTTGAGCAGGTGGTCGAAACCCCGCAGGACCGTTTTTTCGGGTGGTAGAACCGCAGGACGTGGCGGCTCGTCTCGGATGAGAAAAGGGTATGGTGGAGATCGGTTCCTTCACGCTGGATTAGAAGTATGTTCATCCGAATCTCCGAAAAAACGGGATGACTAATGGGGTATGGGCTGGCGGCATCAGGTGTACATGCGGTTCTCGG
>CAZMCL010000184.1:0-4236 GCA_964564375.1 uncultured Methanoregula sp.
CGTACTTGGCCGTGGGGCCGTCGTAAGCTCTCAAACCGCTTGTCTGGGTGTCCCCGTGCTGGCTGTTCACTTCGGTCATCTTGTTGCCATTCGTGACAAGGCGCAGCCACATGATCCGGCCGAACTTGGCGTTGGTGAACTGGGTCAGGACCATGGGGCCTTTATTCGGGTCCATCTCAGAGCCGGAGAAGCCGAGACGGAAGGTTGCACCTTCATTTCCAAAAGAATCTACCCGGTTGAGGATGACATCATACTCAAGCCTGAAGGGGCCGCGTTCATAGTCAAGAGTGTCATAGACGGGATTTGGATAGTACGCATAGTTACCGGTACTTGGTTCAATTCCGAAGTGATACATCCCCAGCTTTGAATCCCAGTAATCCGATGACGGGTTGTTGGTCTCCCAGCGGGGATCGGTCGAAAACGTGGTCTGGTAGATCACGGTCGGGGACTGCGTATCTTCCGCAATGGCCGGGGGAACCAGCGCCAGCAGGAAGGCTGCAAGTATTATGGAACTGATAACAGATCGAAAGTTCATGGTGGTACACCTCTCGGAAAGGCAAAAGAGGGACGAAAAAAGCCGTCCCCGTTTTGCCGGTTGGAATCCCTGGATTCCGCGCGTACACGGCAGGTTCCTGTACGTACTCTGTCCCGATGCGTTTAAAAATATCGACCTTTTAATTATTTTTCAAAATTTTCTCTGCTCCCTGTCGAAGCATGCGTGCCTGGTAAAAAAATATACCAAAAACAGGCAGGAGGACGTGATGGAATAATGACAGCAGGTGAATGAAAATAGGGTCGGGAGCACTAGATTTATCTAAAACTCACGCAAAATTAGAGAGAAGAGACGAAGAGACTGTGCGATAATAGTCTAGCGGTAGGACAGGAGCTTCCCAAGCTTCTAACCCGGGTTCGATCCCCGGTTATCGCATCTGGCATATGGAACAAGTTCCCGAACGCTCGGCAATCAGGATCATCGCGGAGAACCGCAGGGGAGCCCTGCGGGACATCGCCACCGTAGTGGCGGATCATGATGCCAACATCGTGATGATCAGCCAGGAAGTGTTCGATTCCGGGCCGTTCTTAGGTCTTGCCGAACTCTATTTCGAGTATGACTGCGACCAGGTAAAAGATCATGACCGGCTGGTCTCTGAACTGAAAAACATCACTTCGGTCCGCGAACTGAAGTGCTACCAGCCGTTCGGTCACATCTTCGGTACCCGGGTTATTATCATCGGCGGCGGGGCACAAGTGGCACAGGTTGCCCTCGGTGCCGTGAACGAGGCGGACCGGCATAATATCCGGGGTGAACGGATCTCGGTTGATACCATCCCGCTCGTGGGGGAGCGCACCCTGGCCCTTGCCGTGGACGCGGTCGCCCGGCTCCCCCGTGCCTCCATCCTCGTACTGGCTGGCTCGATCATGGGAGGGGAGATCGCAAAGGCCGTGGACCGGGTCAAGGAAGCCGGCATTCCGGTCATTGCCCTTAAAATGGCTGGCTCGGTTCCGGACCATGCAGACCTCGTTGTCACCGATCCCATCCAGGCCGGCGTATTTGCCGTTATGCATGTCAGCAGCAAGGCAGTCTTTGATATCAACCGGATCCGTGGGCGTGTGTTTTAATATGGATATTATTGAAAAGGCGGTTTCCGTCATGATGCATGACGGACTGGTCATCTACCCGACCGAGACACTCTATGGTCTTGGTGCCGATGCGTTCTCTGACGAGGCAATCATACGGGTGTACGAGGCCAAGAAGCGCCCGCTGGGGATGCCGGTTTCCATCGCTGTATCGGATTTTGATATGCTTGCTGCCGTCGCCTATGTGAAACCTGATATGGAGGGATTTCTCGAGACGTTCCTTCCAGGCCCGGTGACTGTGATCATGCCGGCCCGGAACAGTGTCCCGGAGATCCTGACCGGAGGGACAGGGATGATTGGGATCCGAATGCCGGCCCATCCGATGGCGCAGCGGCTCATCGAGGCATTCGATTCCCCGATCACGGCAACGAGCGCCAACCTCCATGGGGCAAACGACCCAAAGACGCCGGATGAGTGCACGGTACCTCACGAGTTCTTAATCGATGGCGGGAAACTCCCCGGCATCCCGAGCACAGTAGTCGATCTCGTGGCAAAGACGATTCTTCGCCCGGGCGCAGAACTCGAGAAGGTCGCGCAGTTTCTCAAGAGCCACCCGTAGGATGATGGTATGGTCCCGATACGCCTGCGTGATTTTATTGAGGATGCCGATGGCTGGCTGTACGCTGTCTCCACGTACGACAATGACAATACAATTGGCACGGTACTCCGGTACGTGCCGGAGCCGGACGGCAAACGCGTCCACCCATCCGGGCGCCGGTATACAAAGTACGATTTTGAGGAGGCCTATGCGTTCATTGCCCGGCACAAACCGCAATATGCCAGTCTCCTCCACCGTATCCCGCACGAAGATGTAAAGCGGGTGTACAAGCCCGACCTTGAGATTGGAAGGATCGCTGCCACCCATCCACGGGTGAAGAAGCTCGTGGACCTCTTCGCGCTCCCGACAGGAACGGTAGGGTGCACCGGCTCGCTCCTCTGCCAGCTGGACGATGCCACATCGGATATCGACATGGTCGTGTACGGGAAGCACTGGTTCACTGCGCAGGCACTGGTCAAGCAGGGTATCCGCGATGGGAAAGTCGAGGGGCTTTCACAAGATATGTGGCGGAAGGTGTACGAGAAGCGCAAGCCCGAGATATCCTATGAAGAGTTCGTGCTCCACGAGATGCGGAAATTCAACCGCGGTCAGGTCGAGGGTACATATTTCGATATCCTCTATACCCGCTCGTATGATGAGATCATTTCCGCACCTGCGGGGAAGGGTACGGTTATCGGCAAACAGACAATCGAAGCAAAGGTTACCAATGCTTCGCTTGCCTTCGACAACCCGGCGGTATACCATATCGAACATGAATCCATCAAAAAAGTCCTGTCATTTACCCACACATACAGCGGGCAGGCACTCGCGGGCGAGACGATCGAGGCATGCGGGGTATGCGAGCAGCACGGGAACGAGCGCTGGCTTATTGTCGGCACCACCCGCGAGGCCCGGGGCGAGTATATCGTGTCACGGACACTGCTTGGGCAGTAAATCCGGTATATGCGAAGGGCATTATCCCACCTCAACGGCCTTATGTCGCTGCGACGCATACGGAAGGTGTATTCCCGGGGAATTCCAGACTTCTACCATATCCTCGTACTGCTCCGGAAAAGATTCCCGTGCTGGCACGAACCCGAATTTTTTCAGGATGTGCTGCATGATAGGCCGGGGCATGACAACGCTGACTTCATATCCTTCAGTAAGCCATTTCCGGATCAGATCCTGTGTATTGCCTTCGTTCTTCTCCCGCGAAATAATGTAGTGGAGGCAGAGCCGGTTACCTTCCCGCAGTTCCAGCCAGCCGCAGAAGAGGCGTTCAGTAAAACCCAGTGCATCACCATCGGGGGTCCCGGTCTCGATTCGGATTGCCGTAATTTTTCGTCACTTCCTTTCGTATGCAATCCATCCCATTTTTAAAATTTTGTATAAAAGGCGGGGGTGTGGGCATGGTGAAAGTGTGGGCCGGACGGGTCCGGGCGGCAGAGGGGGGGTCGCATGGGTACAAAAGAGATCCCGGCAACCCATTTCGCACATGCCAAAGAACCTGCCATAACAAGGTCCGTCCATCCTGAATACGACGACAATCCGGATATTCCATGTTGAAAGGACAAAACCAGGATCGCAGTTCGCAATAAGAAATGTACCCATGCGACCCCCTGCACCACACTTTGAATTTTTGCAGATTTTTGCTCATTTTTACGAGATAAAAGGATGCAGACAGGATAATTTTTGGATGGAGGGGGTCACGCGGGTACAAATAGAACGGGGGGAGTTGTCCGGAGTATAATTGAAGGGGGTGCTGCTGGTTTGAAAAAAATTGCTCTGTAGAAATCAATTAAAAACACTGACGCTCCTGGGGGCACGCAGGCGTACCCCCCGCGCCGCTGTGGCATCCCCGAATCGGGATGGGGACGTATTACCTGTAACCGACCTCTTCCCATCGCGAGTGCGCCCCGTTCCCCGGGGGGACAAAGTGGCGTAAGAGAGGGAGTACCAGGGAAATTAAAACAGGATTTCTACAGAGCAGAAAAAATCTCATTCAAAATACTATGACTGGATTAGACTACCACGGTTGCGATGAACGCCGCCGCCCCCGA
>CAZMCL010000185.1:0-4213 GCA_964564375.1 uncultured Methanoregula sp.
GCAGTCTGCGGCGGGAAATGGAGCGAGGGGCTCGACTACCGGGGCGAGATGCTGAACGGGGCAATGGTCGTGGGGCTCCCGCTTGCGCCGTTCAACCGCGTCCGGAAGATGATGATCGAGTACTTCCGGCACAAGTTCGGTATCGAAGGCGAGTTCCTCTGCTACACCCTGCCGGCCATCAACAAGTCCCTTCAGGCGCTTGGCCGGGTGCTCCGGACACCGGAAGACCACGGTATCCTCGTCCTTGCAGAGAAGCGGTTCCTTGAGAAGCGCGTCCGTGAAGGCCTCCCGCCATGGATCCAGCAGGAGATTATCGAATGCGACGCGAAGAAATTCCGTGAGGTGGTCGCGGGATGGAAGTGACCGGGGGCTCCTGCCGGCTCGGACTCTGGTTCGTCCATGTCTGGCATGCTGGCACAACCATCCACCGGATCCGGTTTGCAAAAACAGGAATCGAAGGGGATGTGCCGGAGCAGGTCCGGCAATACTGCGCCGGTCAGCCGGTCGACCTGACAACCATGCCCACCATTGCATTCCATGACGAGGACACCGTGTATACCCGGATCTACCGGGCCGTGCAGGAAGTCCCGTACGGCAAAACGGCAACGTACGGGGAGATTGCCCGTTCGGTCGGTACATCCCCTCGTGCGGTCGGGCAGGCCATGGCCCGTAATCCCACACCGCTCGTCATCCCCTGCCACCGGATCGTTGGTGCGAGGGGGATCGGCGGGTTCTCGCCCGACGTCGCGATCAAGGAGATACTCCTTGAAATGGAGAAGAAAACTTTTCGGAAACTACTAGTGGCAAAAAATCCACGTAAATAACAGCATCCGGAATACCGCACAACAAAGGAGTGGAGAGCTGGTGAGCACGGTGAAGCGATCGGCAGTGGTTCTTGTCGGGGGGGAGGCCCGGCGCGCCAACGGGCAGGAGAAATACTTCTTCATGTACGAGGGCCGGACTTTCATTGAGCGGCTCATTGATACCCTGGCGCAGGTCGTTGACGAGATCATTCTCGTGGCAAAAGACCCCGAGCAGTGCAAACGCTTCCGGCACCTTGAGGGGGTCCGCTGCATCACCGACATCCGCCCGGGCATCGGCCCGATCGGTGGTCTCCATGCCGGAACGCTCGCAGCTCATGGCGACACCATCTTTGTCTCAGCCTGCGACATGCCCTGCATCGAGAGCGGGGTTGTCCGCTACCTCTTCGAAGCCATCGGTGATGGCGATGCCGCAATCCCCAGCTGGAACTTCGACATGATCGAGCCGCTCCACGCGGTGTACCGGCGCTCGGTCCTCTTATCGTATCTCGAAGACCACGAGTCTTACTCCCTGCGCCCGATGATCCGGAGCATCAACACCCGCTATGTTTCAGTGGAGGAGCTGCGGAAGTTAGATCCTACCCTGAAGACCTTCACCAATATCAACAAGATCGAGGACCTCGAGCGGATCAACGGGAAAATTCTGGCATGTAAAAATCCCCCATAAAAAAGCCGTTTTTTTTAATCCGGCTGATTTCGACCTGCAAATATTATAAGGGATGAGATCATCGACTATACTGTAGCAATGCATATGGTGTTTTTGTGCAGGATTGCACATTCATACCCATGCAGGAGAGATCATCAGTAATGCAGCGGTTGTCCGGAGAGAGCGAGGAGATCCTGCAGTTGTTCATCCTCGCAGCCGCATGTATTAGCGCGATCCTCACCACAATATTTTCCTTAACTCACGCAATCTTCGAGGTTTTCTCCTTTCTCTATATCCTGCCCATCATCCTCTGCGTGTACTTTTATCCAAAACGGGCGGTCTTCTTCACGCTGGCGATCAGCCTTACCTACATCGGCCAGATCTACCTCCTCGGCTTTGCCAACAGCACCATGATCGCCGTTGCTACGGCATGGTTTGCCATCTTCATGACCATTGGCGTGGTTGCATCGTCATACGCTAACCGGATGCACGATGAACGCGTGAGGGTCCGGAACATTTTGGAGAACTCGCAGGACGGGATCCTCTGTATTGACCTTACATCCGAAACCATCATCGAGCTCAATATTAAATTCGCGCGGTGGCTCCGGTACGATCCCGACGAACTTATTGGTAGCGGTCTTGCGCAGATCTGGTGCGACACTGCGGAACGGGACCGGTTCCTTGCCAGGATCCGTAATGCGGGTAATGACTCGGCTGAAACCGAAGGGTTGTTCCGGGCAAAAGACGGCACGGTCCTGCGTTTCATCCTTTCCGTGGTAATGGTTACCCGGAACCGCGCCTACTGCTCGATAATCGACATCACAGGGAGCAAGATCGTTGATGAGGAGATCCGGCGCACGCTTGAGGATCTCGAAGAGCAGGTGAAAGCCCGCACGGCACATCTCGAACAGATCAACGAAGATCTCCGCAGGGAGATCGTGGAGCGGCGGCAGTTCGAGCAGACCATCCTGTCAGCACAGGCTGATGAACGCCATGATAAGGGAGGGGAGGAGAAATGACCGTGCCGGAATCGTTCCAGACCCGGGCCTTCTGGGGGATTGCCATTGGGATAAGTGTCCTCATCGCGCTCCTCTCTACAATCTTCTCTTTAACCCACGGTATCTACGAAGTATTCCCGTTCCTCTACTTCCTGCCCATCATTCTCTTTGTGTACCGCTACCCCCGCCACGGCGTGGTATTCTCCCTTCTTATCAGCATCGCATTCCTCACCCTCATCTACATTATCAGCCAATTCAACCCGATGCTTGTCGCCGTCTCGACTGCATGGTTCGTCATCTTTGTAACAATCGGCGTAGTCACCTCATCGTTTGCCGAAGGGATGCGGTCGGAAGAGCGGAAATACCGGGGGATCTTCGAGAACTCGCAGGCCGGCATTATCACCTTCGATCTCGCAACAAAGAAGATCCTGGACCTGAACAGGAAATGTGCCCGCATGCTTAAATGCGAACATCAGGAGGTCATCGGCCGGGACCTTGCACGAGTGCTGCCGGTATCAGATGAGCGTGATCTGTTCTTACAGGAAATCCAGACCTGTATCCACACCGGCGATCACGAACTCCGGTTTGTTACCAGCGACGATTCGATCCGGCAGTTCCTCGTGTCTGCATCCTTAACCCCAAATGATATTGTTATCTGCTCGCTCATTGACATCACCGAACGCAAACTTGCCGAGAAGGTGATCCAGAAAGCCCAGGACGAGCTCGAGGACAGGGTAAAGGAGAAGACTGACGAACTCCTGCGGGCAAACGGTATCCTCAAGGCAGAGATCCATGAGCGGAAGCGGTTCGAGACGGCAATCCAGCTGGCAAACCGGAAACTGAACACCCTCTCGTCAATCACCCGCCACGATATTCTCAACCAGATTACTGCAATCGTGATGTATCTCTCCCTTGCCGAGGAGATCAACAAGGATCCGCAGGTCCACAGTCACCTCGAAAAGATAGAGGAGATCACCCACCTGATCCAGCGGCAGATCCAGTTCACCCGCGATTACCAGAATATCGGGACAAATGCTCCGTCATGGCAGGAAGTATCCCTGATCGTGAATGAGGCGATCAGGGATATCGGCGATAAGGATATCCGGGTCGAATTCGATCTGGACGCTCTTGAGATCTATGCCGATCTCCTGCTCGGAAAGGTCTTCTCCAATCTCATTGACAACTCGGTCCGGCACGGGGAACATGTCACGGTCATCCGGGTCTCGTACCTGCTGTCGGATAAGGACCTTATTCTCGTTTACGAGGATAACGGGGTGGGAATCCCGGATGCTGCCAAAGAGAAGATCTTCAAACGCGAGTATTACCGCAATACGGGATACGGCCTCTTCCTGTCACAGGAAATCTTAAGCATCACCAGTGCCACAATCCGGGAAACCGGGGTGCCGGGAACCGGTGCACGGTTTGAGATCCGGTTCCCGGAAGGGATGTTCCGGTTCCCGCAGGATACATGAGATGCAGGGACGAGAACGCGTCCCTCACATGTTGTTTATGTGAAAGAATTTTATTCTCTGTGCGGATATAACAACAGCCTGACAATCATAGCGATGTTTCCATTTCCCTGACAGGAGTCGCTACCTGGCGAGGGAAAAATTTTTCCGGAAAAAAGAGGATTTTTTTTCTGAATTTACGGTGCCATTCTGGATGCACCATCCATCTTTGCCCTGACAGAATGAAATCACAATATTTTTAATGATATAAAATCAGATGCAGTGAATCGGAAGAATATT
>CAZMCL010000186.1:0-4204 GCA_964564375.1 uncultured Methanoregula sp.
AGCGGCATGACGATGGCGGCCTGGGCGGCCCTTGTCCAGTGTATCATTTTAATTGGCGGAGTCTGCATCATGGCCCCGCTCATCATCTGGAAGGCCGGCGGCTTCACGTATGTCAACGAAGTAATGTCCACGGTCAACCCGAACCTGGTCATGCCGTGGAACCCGAGTGGCGCCTTTGCCATCCCCTACCTCGTCTCGTTTGCCGTCCTCTTAATGGTCGGCCTAGCCTGTGCCCCGCATGTCATCAACAACATCCTGACCATCCGGGACGTGAAGTTCTTCAAGTGGGCGCCGCTCATCGCGTTTATTGCCTACGGTATCGTCATGTTCCTCTTAAAATTCACCGGGTTTGCCGGCGCAGTGCTAGTCAAGGAAGGGACAATCGTCCTGCCCCAGGTCTCAAATGCCGGGGATTATGTCATCTTAAAAGGCATCGAGGCCGCCATCCCCATCGAGGCCCTCTGGGCGGTCTTTGCCGTCATCGTGCTTGCAGCCGTCATGTCCACTACCGACCGGCTGATGCTCACCATCGGCGCCATGTTCTCGTGGGACATCTACAAAAAGATCTTAAGACCGGATGCACCGGATGACAAGGTCCTCACGATCTCCAGGATCGTGGTCATCGTCTCGGCCCTTATTTCGATGCTCCTTGCCATCAATCCGCCAGAGATGCTTGCCATTCTCATCTGGATGGGCATCGGCACCATGCTCGCCACCTTTGCCGTTCCGCTCCTTGCCGGGCTTTACTGGCGGGGTGCAACCCGGGAGGGAGCGCTTGCCAGCATGACGCTGGGCCTCATTGCAGCGCTCCTCTTTGGGTTTTTGAATTATCTCAAGGTCGTTGCATTCGGCATCGACTTTGGCAAGATCCCGCTGCACTTCTCGGCATACGCGTTCGTCATCTCAATTATCGCGATGGTTGTCGTGAGCCTGGCAACCAAAAAGACCGATGAGAAGATTCTTAATGAGACACTCACCGGCTGGTATATCTCAAAAGACTAACCTTTTTTCACCATCACGCAAGCCATCATCAAAACCTTTTTTCCCCGGGCCGCTCAACGTACCAAAAACCTATCCAGGTGATGTTCATTTGCAATTCTGTCCCAAATGCGGTAGTGCCATTGACCCTGATAAAAAATTCTGTACCAACTGTGGCGCATCCTTAACCCCGGACCTGCCCGGTGACGGGACCGGTGCATCCACGACCCTGGCCGCACCTGCAGGCCTCCCGCTCACGCTCGCCATTATCGGGGTAGTCGTTCTTGCAATCATCGTCCTCGGCATCGTCTTTGTTGTCTATCCCATGCTCACGGGATCGGGCATCTTTGCAGCCGGAAACGAGACCGCTGCATCACCAACGGCAGAACCCACGCACGGCTCATATGTCGAAATTGTCACACCCGACACCCCGAGAACATATCCCCCCACAGAAGTCCCGGTCGTCACAACCACGACCCCGGTCCCCACAACCATCGCACCGACCACCCCGCAGGTAACAAAGGCCGTCATCTGTCCCATGGACAAGATCCCCTGCAATAACCAGTGTGTCGACATCCGGACCGACAGCAAGAACTGCGGGTACTGCGGCACGGCCTGCCCGTCAGGCAAGTACTGCCTGAATGGCATCTGCGTCCTGACCTGCTCGGCCGGCCAGACCAGCTGTCCGGGCGGCTGCTTCAATCTCCAGACTGATGCCGACCACTGCGGCACTTGCAATAATAACTGCCCCGCCGGCCTGCTCTGCAAGGAAGGGGAATGCCGGTCACCGCTCACGCCCATGCCGGTCCCGGTATGAGCGACACGCACCAATATAAATCCTGGCGGCAAACCGGTACGGCGTGAAGACTGCAATACTCGGGGGAGGACTCGCCGGCCTCACCCTTGCCCGGCTCCTCCATGAACAAGGAGATGACGTTGTTGTACTCGAAGCGGAAACGCAGTACGGCGGGCTCTGCCGTTCACGTGCAGAAGAGGGGTTCACGTTCGATTGCGGCGGCTCCCACATCATCTTCTCAAAAGACAAAGAAGTCCTCGCGTTCATGCGCCGGATGATTGAGGGAAACGAGCAGCAGAACAACCGCAACACGAAGATCTTTTACCAGGGCAGATTCATCAAGTACCCATTCGAGAACGGCCTGTACGAACTTCCCGAAGACGACCGTTTTTTCTGCATCAACGGGTTTGTCAAAAATTTAATCGCTGTCGAGAAGGGAGAGGTCCCGCCACCCGGAAATTTCCGGGAATGGATCAATTATACGTTCGGTGCCGGCATCGCTGACTGCTACATGGTGCCGTACAACGAGAAGATCTGGAAATATCCCACGGAAAAGATGTCACACCACTGGGTAGAAGGCAGGATCCCCCGGCCACCGGTCGAGGACATCATCAAATCCGCCATCGGCATCGAGACCGAGGGCTACACCCACCAGTCGGTCTTCTCGTACCCGCTCGATGGCGGGATCGAGGCACTCGTCCGGTCCATTGCCCGACCGGTCAGGGAGTTCATCCGGACCGGGTTCCGGGTCAGTTCGGTAAAAAAAGACAAAAACAGGTGGCTCATCAGCAACGGTGATGAGACAATCGTTGCCGACCGGGTGATCTGCACAATGCCAGTCCAGCACCTCCTGCCCTGTCTTGATAATGTCCCAGCACCGGTATCAGAAGCCTGCCGGGCGCTGGTCTGTAATGCGCTCATCTGCGTCAACATCGGGGTCAGCGGCACCCTCCCGCCCCTTTCATGGATGTACATCCCCGACAAGTTGCTCGGGAAAACCAACCGGATCTCGTTCCCGTCCCATTTCAGCCGCAACGCTGCGCCGTCCGGGTGCAGCTCGGTTCTGGCCGAGATTACCCACCAGCCGGGCGATGAGACCAGCGCAATGACGGACGAGGAACTCACCGGGGAGGTGACGGGAATGCTCGAACAGATGGAGATCTGCACAAAAAACAGGGTCGTGTACACCTCAGTCCAGCGCCAGCCGTTTGCCTACGTGGTCTATGACCTCGCGTACCAAAAGAACATTGCCACAGTGAGAGAGTTTTGCCGCTCGCAGGGAATCTTGCTCGTGGGCCGGTTCGCACAGTTTGAGTACCTGAACATGGACGGCGTCATACGGAGCGTCTTTGATTTTGTTGCACAGGACAAAGACACCTGATCCGGATTTGTGCATCACGCTTATCAGGCTCCCGGCCAAACTTTTATGACAAGGAGACCCCCGCATGCTATCGGTCATAATCCCGACCTTCAATGAAGAAGAAAACATCGCCCAGTGCCTTGTTTCCTTATCACACCAGTCACTGCCCCGGAGCGAGTACGAAATCATCGTAGTCGACGGCGGATCTAAGGACGACACCTGCGAGATCGCAAAAAAATATGCGGATTCTGTCTTTGTCCAGACCAGCAGGAAAGTCGGCGGGGCCCGGAACGACGGCGTGATGGCAGCAAAGGGTGAGATCATCGCCACCACCGATGCCGACTGCATCCTGCCGCCGCACTGGCTGAAACGGATAACAGAAGACTTTCGTGACCCGTCTGTCGTGCAGGTGTACGGCCCGGTCTATCCCATCGAGGAAGGGATCCGTAACCAGTTCTCACTCCTGCTTGCCAACATGTTCTCACGGATCGGGTACTACAGTAAGACTTTTTACTACACGCTCGGGTGCAACACGGCGTTCCGGAAAAAGGCGTTCATCGCTGCAGGCATGTACCGCTGCATCGATGCGGGCGACGACCTTGAGATCGCGATACGGCTCAAGGACAAGGGCAGCATATATTTCGACAACTGGCTCAAGGTCGGCTTCTCCATGCGCCGGTACCAGAAATTCGGCACCGTCCAGTCCATCTACGAATGGATCGCCATTGTATCGGATGGCGGCGAGAGCGGGAAGTACTCGTACTCCCGGAAAGACTACAAGTGAGACGGCAACTGGGCCGTAACAGTGATATGAACTGCACAGATTCTTCCTGCACGGGTAAAGCGGCAATAGCGGCACAGGTCGAGCGGTTCAACGAAAGCGAGTTTGCCCGGCTGCTGGGAATGGAGATCCTTGAAGCCGCAGAGGGCTACTCCCGCGTCACCATGGACTGCGCTGGCAAGATGAACCCCGGCGGGGTTGCCCACGGGGGGGCAATCTTTGCGCTTGCCGACCAGGCGTTCGGGATTGCAGCCAACTGCTGCGGCACTCACCGTGTGGCAGTCTCGGT
>CAZMCL010000187.1:0-3687 GCA_964564375.1 uncultured Methanoregula sp.
AATCCCCCCAGGCCCGTCCTTTTATTTACCTTTTCTTTTTTTAAAAAACAGTTATCGGATGCCGGACCGATACCACACAGCCGGCACGGGCAATGTCCACCAACATTAATGAGGTTTCTCCCTACACATCTATCACTTTCAGAGGGACGAAAGATGCACACACTCATTCTGCTCCGGCATGGAGAGAGCACGTGGAACCGAAAAAACCGGTTCACCGGCTGGACCGATGTTGACCTGTCATCAGAAGGGATACGGGAAGCCCACCGTGCCGCTGAACTTCTCCGGCAAGGCGACTTTTCCTTTGACATTGCGTTCACTTCGGTACTCAAACGTGCGGTACGGACATTGTGGATTGTTCTGGACGATATGGACCTGATGTATATCCCGGTTGTCAGGTCATGGAGACTGAACGAGCGGCACTATGGGGCATTGCAGGGAGAGAACAAGGCCGGGGCAACAAAACGTGTTGGCAGAGAGCAGGTGATGGCATGGCGGCGGGGGTATGCAGTACGGCCACCGGCACTCGACACCGGCGATCCCCGCCACCCGAAATCCGATCCGCGCTATGCCGGCCTTGCCGGTGACGAGCTGCCGGCAACCGAATCGCTTAAGGACACGCTGGAACGGGTTCTCCCGTACTGGCAGGAAACGATCGCCCCTGCAGTGAAGAGAGGAGAACGCGTACTTGTAGCAGCCCACGGGAACAGCATCCGGGCACTGGTAAAATACCTGGACCACATCCCCGATGACGAGATCACCGGGCTTGACATCCCCACGGGATTACCGCTGGTCTATGAACTGGATGCGGACCTGCACCCGGTCCGCCATTATTACCTGGGGGACGACGACGAGATCCGGCAGGCCGTGCAAAGGGTCGCAGCGCAAATCCAAAAATAGCAGGCAGATCAATGATAATCCGTCAGGCTGTTGAACCACGATGACAGGAATATTCAAAGCATATGATATCAGGGGTTCTTACCCGGATGAACTTGATGACCGGATGGCAGAGAGGATCGGATCGGCATTTGCCCGGTTCCTCAACGGTGCAACGATCGTTATCGGCCGCGACATACGGCTCTCTTCTCCCGGTCTCGCAGCCTCATTTGCCCGGGGATACACGGCAGCCGGGGGCCCGGTTACCGATATCGGCACGACCAGCACCCCCCAGTTGTATTACGCCATCATCGAAGGGAACTTTGGCGGGGGGGCCATGATCACCGCATCGCACCTTCCCGCAAACATGAACGGGATAAAGCTCTGCGGTAAAAATGCAGTTCCACTCAGCGGCGATAAGGGACTGCCGGAACTGGAGCGGCTGGCAGGCGAACATCAGGAAATCCCTGGTTCCCCTGCCGGATCGTTGTCCCGTGCGGACATGATGGATTCGTATATCCGGCGGTTGTCCCGCGCCGCACAACCCGAAAAGGAGCTGACCGTTGTCGTGGATGCCGGAGACGGGATGGCCGGGCCGGAGGTCGGACGGTTCTTCCCTCTTGTCCCAGGGTGGCAGATGATACCGCTTTATCTCGAGCCGGATGGAACATTCCCCCATCATGGCGCAAACCCGTTCATCCACGGGGCTACAACCGACCTCCAGAACCGGGTAAAGGAGACCGGGGCGGACCTTGGCGTAGCCTTCGACGGGGACGCTGACCGCTGCTGTTTTGTCGATGACAAGGGGGAGTTAGTCGACCCGGGTCACGTCATGGCCCTCCTTGCCGGGTATTTCTTACAACAGGCTCCCGGATCAACAATCCTGTACGATCTCCGTTCCAGCCGGATCGTTCCCGAGACGGTTGAACGGCTGGGCGGACACCCGGTCCGTTCCCGGGTCGATCACGCCTTCATCAAGGACCTTATGCGGAAGGAGGATGCCATCTTTGCCGGCGAGCTCTCCGGGCACTATTATTTCCGGGACATGGGGTTCTGCGATAACGGGCTCTTTGCCATGGTCCAGATGGCAAACCTGCTGTCTGCAGAAGACCAGCCGCTCTCGCATCTTATCCGGCCACTCATGAAATACCATGCAACCGGTGAGATCAACATGACAGTGGGCAGACAGGATGGAATCCTCGCTGCCCTTGAATCTGCATATGCAGGTGCAGATGTCGATCACCTTGACGGACTGACCGTTTCTTACGATTCGTGGTGGTTCAACCTCCGGTCATCCAACACGGAACCGGTGATCCGGCTCAACCTTGAAGCACGGGATGATGCTGAACGGGAGACCAGACTGGCCACGGTCCTCGGTATCATCCGTTCAGCCGATCCATCGGTGCAGGTGAAATCCGAATAACAGGTTACCGGTCCGGGATCACGGCCAGGCCGGGCAGGGTCTTTCCGGCAAGGAACTGGAGGGTGGCACCCCCGCCCGTTGAGACATGCGACATCCGGTTGGAAAGACCAAGAAGGGTTACTGCTTCAGCGGTTGAACCCCCGCCAACGACCGTTGTTGCATCGAGGTCCGCAAGGACTGTTGCGACCGCCCGTGTCCCCCCGGCATACTGCCCAATCTCAAACAGGCCCATCGGCCCGTTCCAGATCACGGTCCGGCACAACCGGAGCTCGCGGGTAAACTCCGCAATGGTGAGGGAGCCGATATCAACGATCACGCAGCTTGTCGGAACCTGCTGTACCGGAACCGTCCGTGCCGATGGATCAGCCCGGGGTTCCCGTGCGATTATAACGTCCTGGGGAAGGAGAATCCGGACCCCGAGAGCCAACGCCTTTTGCGTGATAACCCGTACCTGTTCCCGTGTTACGGGATCAACGGGGAATCCTCCGACACCGGTACCTTCCCCTGCCAGAAATGCAGCCGCCATTCCCCCGCCAAGGAGGACGACGTTTACTTTCGGGAGGATGTTTTCAAGGACCCCGATCTTGTCGCTCACCTTCGCGCCTCCCAGCACAGCGGCAAACGGGTGGCGGGGGGACTCAAGCAGGCTGCCAAGCACCGCAATCTCCTTTTCCATGAGAAGCCCGGATACGGTCGGGAGAAAGGCGGCAACACCCACGACAGATGCATGGGCACGGTGGCTCGCACCAAAGGCGTCGTTCACGAAAATGTCTGCAATCCGGGACAGTTCGCGGGCGAACGCGGGATCGTTCTTCTCTTCACCGGGAATGAACCGGATGTTCTCAAGAAGAATGACATCCCCGTCATGCATTTTTGCAACTTTTTCTAAAACGCCACTCCCGGTCACTTCCCGCAGGGAGAGAACCGGCCGGTTAAGGTGTTCGGAGAGCCTGCGGGCCACGGGTGCGAGTCTCAGGTGTTCATCGACCCTTCCCTTCGGCCTGCCAAGATGGGAACAGAGGATGACCCGGGCATGATGTTCGATAAGATAACAGATCGTTGGCAGGCAGGCACGTATCCGGGTATCGTCCTCCACAGATCCCTGTGCATCCAGGGGCACGTTGAAATCTACCCGGACAAGTACCCGCCTCCCGTTCACATCGATATCTCTAACCGTCTTTTTCATCGTAACCCCCCGGTAACCCCACACGAGCCTGCAGCGCCATACAGTAACGGTAAGGTTTTTGTTTTAGTGACGGAATTCATCCGGAACAATAAATAGATTCGGGTCGGTAAAGGTGCTGGCCGATCCTGGGAACAGGAAATAAAAGGAGCTGCTGGTGATAAATAGATTGCAGACAGCCCGGTTTACCGAAGGGGTTTTACGATAT
>CAZMCL010000187.1:3697-4196 GCA_964564375.1 uncultured Methanoregula sp.
ATTAACTGCTGTAAAAAAAAAGTTACTCGGCAGCCGGCTCGTCTTCTTCGGCAGGCTGCTCTTCCATGGGTTCCGGGAGGTTCTGGACATTATCAGCGGGCTGGGCTTCCATGGGTTCCGGAAGTTTCTGCCCGTTATCAGCGAGCGGGTCTTCCATGGGTTTTTGGAGGATCTGGACATCGGCAATATTGTACTGGCGCAGGGCGAGTTTCTTGGCCTTGAAGATGTTCTTTCCTTCCTTTCCGATGGCAATGCCACGGTCCTCGTCACGGACTTCTACGGTTGCCGTCTGCTGATCATCCTCACCTTCAAAGAGGATGGAGGTGACCTGGGCCGGGAGGAAGCAGTTCTTTAAGAACTGTTCCATGTTGTTGTTGTACTCCACGACCTCGATCTTCTTGCCCATAACTTCAGAAGCCTTCTTGATGGAGGCTCCCTTCTTACCGATTGCAAGCCCCATGTCACCGGGATTGATGACAAAGATGAGCCGGCCGTTACG
>CAZMCL010000188.1:0-4165 GCA_964564375.1 uncultured Methanoregula sp.
CGGACAACCTCCGGAGCATGACGACCATTGCGGAAGGCGACCGCGTGATCACCACGATCACAGGCACGCAACTCAGGTCGGTCATTGCGTCCGTTGACGATTATCTGATGAATCTGGCAATAGCGGAAGACGCAATTTGCGTTGTTCCGAAGCAGAACAATCTAAAAAGGTGATATTATGGCAAAGAAGAAACAGGTAGGAAGAAGAGTTGAAGGCTGGAAAGCCAAGAGCTGGTACAAGGTGCACGTTCCCGACAACCTCGGCACGGCGTACATTGGCGATACCATTGCAAACGATGCTGAAAAGGTTGTCGGCAGGATCATGCAGGCAACGCTTGGCGAGATCACAAACGATTACGCAAAGCAGCACATCAAGATGAGCTTTAAGATCGCAACCGTCACCGGCGACGCGGCATACACCGAGTTCGTAGGCCACGAGATCACCCGCGACTACCTCCGCTCGCTCGTCAAGCGCCGGAGCTCCCGTATCGATACCTTCATGCAGGTCGTAACAAAAGACGGAAAGAAGGTCCGGCTTACCATTGGGTGTTACACGTTTGCCCGGGCAAACGTCGCCCAGGAGCACGCGATCCGTAACACCATCACCCAGGCAATTACCACCCAGGCACAGGCATGGGACTTAAATACGCTCCTCAACGGGATAGTCTCGGGCGAGATCTCCCGCGATCTCTTCAAGGAAGTCAAGACCATCTACCCCACCCGCAGGGTCGAGGTCGTCAAGTCCAAGGTCGAGCAGGTCGCAGCACCTGTCGACACAAGGTAAATCTTTTTTTTTGCTGTCGCAGGGTATTACCCGCGTATCCGTTCAAACCCACACAGCCCCGACTGCTGAACAAGAGCTCATAAGGCTGACCGCAGAATAATGCTCATGACCTCCATCATCACCGATCCGGTCCGGCAGAAACTCCTGCTGGGGGCAGTAGCGCTCGGGGTAATGATGGATGGGATCGATGGTTCGATCGTGAACGTGGCACTCCCGGCCATGGCTACATTCTATCATACGGATACCGGGACGATCGCGTGGGTGATCATCACCTACCTCCTGATGATGGCAGGACTCCTGGTCGTGTTCGGAAAACTTGCCGAACGGGGGCTTGCAAAGAAGATCTTTCTTGTCGGGTTTGCTATCTTCACGGTAAGTTCGGTTGCCTGCGGGATCGCCCCAACGCTCGACATCCTGCTCGCAGCCCGCCTCGTGCAGGGTGCCGGGGCCGCGATGATCGCAGCCGTTGCCCCGCTCCTCTTCATCCGCCATCTCCCGCAGGAGATGCTCGGCACCTCCCTTGGGCTTCTTGCCGCCGCGTGTTCCCTCGGCCTCGCCGCCGGGCCGGTGATTGGCGGCATCATCACCGGGCACTTCTCGTGGCACTGGATCTTCCTCATCAACATCCCGATCGGGGCCTTTGGGATCCTCTTTGCGGCCCGGGTGATACCGGAGGATGAGCCGGAAGGCCAGACGGCGCCTTTCGATTACCCCGGGGCAGCGGCGCTCTTCTCTGCCATGGTCCTGTGCACAGTTGTCCTTGAGGAGGGAGTTATACGGGGCGCCACAGACCCCCTCATCCTCTCCTGCGGTGCACTCTGCCTGCTCTGCACGGCATTTTTCATCCACCGGGAACTCAACATACCGGCCCCATTAATCAACCTCCGGATCTTCTCATCATGGCCGTTTCTGGCAGTTATCACGGCATTCCTGCTGATGAACATCATCTTCATGGGAATCTTCTACCTCCTGCCATTCTACCTGACAGCCATCATGCATTTCGATCCGGCGGTCGCAGGCCTCTGTCTCCTGATCCCGCCGGCGTTCATCGCGATTCTAGGGGTCCCGTTCGGGAAGTTGTCGGACAGCTGCGGCCGCCGCCGGGCACTGATCGTGGCGGCCTGCATCCTCATCGTCCTCTATAATGCCATCTTTCTCTTTCTTGTACCGGACGCAGGCATCGTGCCCCTCCTTGCCGGCCTTGTCCTGATGGGAGTGACCGTTGGCATCTATTCCGGCCCGGCCTCAAGCCGGATTGTCGATGGTGCCCCGGCCGGGGAAGAGGGGACTGCATCGTCGCTGATGGTGACCACGATCTATTTCGGCGGCGTGCTCGGGACAGCCCTCTATGCCGCGATATTCACGCTGGCAACAACAGATGCAGGAAAGATTGTGGCATTTGCCGATCTCGATCCCGCAACATTCCTCTCCGGGTTTCATATCACGATGGCAGCGGGACTTGTCCTCTCGGTAATCACACTGGTGCTCTCGGCCATGGTGCCGGACTGTTTACAGGAAAAGGTGTGATGGTTTGGGGCAGGGGCCTGCTAAAAAATTTTCAATCGCGATCATGGGGTGTCAGTAAATGAGCCGATTATCGGTTAATTATCCGATAATCATAGTGTACAACCGGTAATTTTTTCGCGTCTCCGGCGAGGGTGGGCCGGGCGATTAAGCAGGGGTCGCTTGAAATTTTTCAAGCGGGGGGTGAGGGGGTGGTTGAAAATTTTAAACAGGGGGGGTCAGGGACCAGAATCCATCCGGTTCAGTGCTGCTGTGAGATCCGAAGCAGTCCGCAATTCAGAATATGGTCTTGGCGTTTTAAGTGCGCGATCCGCCCGGGCTGGAATAATAATAGTCATGGGATCTCCCCGTAATTGTGTTCCCTTAACTATCCAGACGGGGGTGAGTTCAATATCAGGATTTGATTCAGATTTTTCATAATAGCCATATGAGATTTCATTTATGGTAAAGAGAAATATGCAGCCATGGGGACGATCAAGGATTTCGTCATCCTTCAGTCTTATAAGAGCCTGTCCTGGACTGATGATGGATTCATTTAATCCTGAATATTCCAAAGATCTCCATCGCTTAAAAAACCAAACCAGCTCGCCAGAATTATCCAGCTCAACAATAATCCGATCACTTAACCCAACAACCGGTAAATTATCAATATGACGATGGTAAAAAACCGTGACACCGTCAGGCCTCGATGCAATAATTGTATTTGCAGAACTATTATGGGTGTAGATATAACCGGTTGTCGCAGAAGGTGGTTGTGCATCTGCCGGTAATCCACCGTATTGTTCCAGTACATGACCGGCGATTATTTTTGCCTCATTTTCTGAAATGACATCCGGTTTTATAATACCGGACTTTCCAATATTTTTGTCAATGAAATCTCCGGAACGAAAAGGCCCATGATAGATACGCATTTCCGGGGGTATGTCGGGCATCGGTGCATCTATGATGACAAGGCCGAATGGCGCAATGAATACTGGTGGGATTATGCCGGCGTTAATAAAGAGCGCCGGCAAAAATACAGAAATGAAGATGAGGATAATAATTACTACTGCGGCCAGTGAAATCCAATGTTTTCGGGAGAGAGTC
The DNA here is from genome assembly GCA_964564375.1 of uncultured Methanoregula sp. Taxonomy (GTDB): domain Archaea; phylum Halobacteriota; class Methanomicrobia; order Methanomicrobiales; family Methanospirillaceae; genus Methanoregula. The sequence continues at coordinate 3,394 of CAZMCL010000188.1, forward strand.
ATAAGAATGCCAGATTATTTATTTAATAATAATCTGTAAGGCACAATAAAAAGCATACTGAAATGATACTAAGAGTCTGCTTCAAATCGCTGCGATACCCCCCGCACGAAAACACCCCCTCGGGCTTTGCGCTACTCGTTCCCGTACTCAGGAAAAATCTTGGAAGCCATCCCCCGTCCCATCCCAAATTGGGGTGCCACAGCGGCGGGGCGATGCCCCGAGAGTGTCAACATTCAAAAACCCGATAACCCTGCTTAGCTTCGTTCCCCATCTCGCCCTTCCGGATAAGAGGATACACCATCAAGAAACCATATTACTGAAGCCCGCCCAACATTCCATACTAATGACCGCAAACAAGATCCTTTTTATCGTTCTTGACGGGATCTCCGACCGGCCCTGCCCGGTGCTCGGGGATATGACACCGCTTTCTGCGGCAAAAACACCCGTCCTCGACAAGCTCGCTGCCGAGGGGATCTGCGGGATCATGGACACCATCGCACCCGGTGTCCGCCCGGGATCCGACACCGCCCACCTTGCCCTTCTCGGCTACGACCCCTACAAATACTATACCGGCCGTGGTCCGCTCGAATGCGAGGGCACCGGCATCCACATGGAGCCCGGCATGATCGGGTTCCGCTGCAATTACGCGACCATCAGCCCGCAGGGTCTCGTCATCGACCGGCGTGCGGGCCGCATCCATGACACGGCCGCTCTGAGCGCTGCGATACAGGATGGCGTCGACCTCTCAAAGTTTGGCGTTGAGTTTGTCTTC
>CAZMCL010000189.1:0-4137 GCA_964564375.1 uncultured Methanoregula sp.
AGCTTGGAGAGACCCTCATGTCCTGTGGTTGTGGAAATCTCTACAACTTTCGACAATATTATCGCCTCATTTTTATGTTGAGTTGTTCGAATTACAGTACAAAATTACTCTAATATCTCTCATCTCTAGAGACTAATCGAGCGTACAAAGTACGTTCAACTCTATGTTACACGAAGCCTGTTATAACCTTTACGACTTGATTTCGCCCGATAAAAAAGGGTAAAACAGATGTTGATTTGCATTTTTCAACCAGAATTAAAGGTTTTCCAAAAGTCTACGGAAAAAAAGTGGGTAAAAACAAATATTATCTATTAGTTATTATGTAAAACTATATTAATTCCATATCTTTAAACTTATTCGGTATTTCTCTTATCTCCGTTCAATTCATCGACTAATTCGGCGATTGTGGCCTTGCGTTCGGCATAGGCATCGTGCTGGTGGATGCTCTCCTCGTTGGTTTGCTTGATCGTGACAACGGAATCCCCGTTCAGATACTCGAATTCAGCCAGTACTTTCTTGGCCATCTCCCGTACGCAGTCTTCCACAAACCGCGGATTCTTATGCGCGGCGAGCACCACGTGACCCTCGTCGCCCCGCTTCAGGAGCTCGTAGATCCCGCTGCTCATGGAATCTTTGAGGATGCAGATGATCTTTTCCAGATCAACGTGCTGATCGTCATCGGTCTCAATGCAGAGAAAACCCTTCCCCCGCTGGTTGTGTGTGGCCATGGGGACTGCGGAGAAGAACTCATCGATCTTCTCCTTGCTGACATCAAGCCCTTCAAGGACCCGCATGGCGCGTTCCTTCATGATGTTCTGAGCGCATGGGCAGGCCGTCATGCCGGTCACTTCCGCACCGATGCTCTTCCTGACAATCGGAGTCCGGAACGTGCGGCGGGCAATAGCCTTTGCATGGACCTTGACCACTTCATGGCAGGCCGTCTTGCTGACCGGCGTTTCACGTTTTACCATGAATTCGCTGCGCATGAAGACCTCTGTTCGGTCGGCATATTCATGCCGGTCAAGGAGCTTGCGCGCCACAACGCTGCAGAGTTTCTCAATCTCGTTGACCTCTCCGTCAATTGCCTGCTGGAGAACCTCATCGATCACCTCAAAGTTCCGGGAGAGGTTTGCGCCTTTGAGGCTGCCGGGGAGGTCCACGAAAACATCAAAATTCGAGATGAAAATGACCGGCCGTTTCTCATGCCGGTGGACTTCCACCAGTTTTTTTACGTTCTTAACCCCGACTCGGGTCAGGTTAATGCGGACATCAGGTGACGAAGCCTGAATGTCGGGCAGATCTTTGCTGAATGCCTTTTCGGGGGCGTTATCGCTGGCTTTGGTATTAATAGGTCATCGCTTCCGGATGGTGAATCAAATGTGCTTCTTTAGTTTTTTTATATAATATTTATGTGCTTTGTTGCAGATATCAAATGGATCAACTATGATGAAAAAATATTATGAGGCAGATGCAGATATCGGCGTGCTGAAGGGAAAGCGCATCGCCGTGATAGGGTACGGATCACAAGGCCGGGGGCAGTCCCTCAACCTGCGGGATTCAGGTCTCGATGTCGTCGTCGGTCTGCGCCCGGGCAAGAGCTGGGATGCGGCAACGAAAGACGGCATGAAAGTCATGAAGGTTGCAGATGCGGTCAAGACTGCAGATATCGTCCAAATCCTTCTTCCCGATGAGCACCAGGGCGCGGTCTTCAAAAGCGAGATTCTCCCCAACCTTAAGGCGAACAAGTGCCTCATGTTCTCGCATGGATTCAATATCCATTTCGGCCAGATCGTGCCCCCGGCAGCGGTGGATGTTATCATGGTCGCCCCGAAGGGGCCCGGCTTCATGGTCCGCCGCCAGTACGAGGAAGGCAAGGGCGTGCCAGCACTCATTGCGGTCCACCAGGACCACTCCGGTAACGCGCACAAGATTGCCCTAGCATATGCCAAGGGTATCGGTGCCACCCGTGCTGTTGTCCTTGAGACCTCGTTCCGCGAAGAGACCGAGACCGACCTCTTTGGCGAGCAGGCAGTACTCTGCGGTGGTATGACCTCCCTCATAAAAGCCGGATTTGAAACCCTGGTCGATGCAGGATACTCTCCTGAAATGGCATATCTCGAAGTTCTTCATGAGACCAAGCTCATCGTTGACCTGATCTATGAGGGCGGGCTCACCACATGCGCAAGTATATCAGCAACACTGCACAGTATGGCGATCTCACCCGCGGCCCCCGCGTTATCGGTGAAGAGAGCTATATTGCCATGGAAGAGATCCTTGCCGAGATCCAGAGCGGCAAGTTTGCCCGCGAGTGGATGCTTGAAAATATGGCCAACCGTCCGGTCTTCAATGCGCTGACCAAAGCAGATGAGGAGCACCTTATCGAGGAAGTTGGCCGCGAAGTCCGGGGTATGATGCCCCAGTTCAAGAAAGATGCCGGAAAGAAGCCGGCAAAATCCCCGGCGAAAAAGCCCGCAAAGGCAAAAGCCCGGAAATAAAAAAATTATTTTTCTGATATCCTTTTTTTATTGTCGATCCCAATACTACCAGAATGAAGGTCTGCATCATCTATCACAGTGAAACGGGTAATACCCGTCATGTTGCCCAGCATCTTGCCGCAGCATGTGACGGGAAACTGATCGATATCACTGAAACCGCCACCTACAACAGCCTCACCCGTTTCCTGATGTGGTGCAAAAAGGCACGCGGGGAGGAGAAGACCAAAATCGAACCCGTGTCTATCGATGTTTCGGGATTCGACCAGCTGATCTTCGGGTCCCCCGTATGGGCGTTCAAGCCGACACCGGCCATTCATGCCGCAATTGATGCCGTGAAGGGATGCGAGGGAATGAAGGCAACTGCATTCTGCACGCATGGCGGCCGCCCGGGGCAGACAGCAGAGGTCTTCCAGAAGTGGATCGAGGCTCGTGGCATGAAATGTGTCGGGAATGCCAACATTCACCAGAACGATATTGAAAATGAGAAGAAGACAAAAGAACTGATATCCGTGCTGATCAAAGACAGCAACCCCGTCTAACCCTGGAATTCCCGATCAGATGCTGATCGGAAATCTGCACTATGAATTGTCATCCATTATAAATTATCAGGCGCGCGAAGCCGACATCCTCCAATGTTCTTTCCTCTTTGTTAATCGCAAGACTCCCAACCTGACGGGGAGGTTTTTAAGCCGGGGAAAGCCTTTTTGTCAGCCGGCACCGTTATAGTATACAAGTATGACCGACCCGTATGAACAACTCCTCAAACAGGCCTATTCCAATATTACGGAAAAGACCGAATCCTCGGAGCGTTTTGTAGTTCCTGAGGTAAAAGCCTACGTTGAAGGCAAGACCACAATTCTTGAAAATTTTTCCGAAATTGCCGGGAAGGTCCGCCGGGAACAGGATCACCTCATGAAGTTTTTGCTCGGGGAGCTGGGAACTAGTGGCAAGATCGATGGCAACCGTGCGATCTTCAACGGAAAGTTCGAGATAACGCTCATTAAAGCGATCATCAAAAGCTATGTTGACGATTACGTGATCTGCTCCGAATGTGGTAAGCCCGACACACGGCTGGTGAAGGATGACCGGGTCATGATCCTTCGCTGTGATGCATGCGGCAGCCACCGTCCGGTGCGGAAGCGCAAAGCAAGAACCGAACCGGTATCAGAGAACCTTGAAGAAGGTACTATCATGGAAGTCGAGATCCAGTCAATCTCAAAACGGGGTGACGGAGTCGTAAAGATGGGCCGGTACATCATGTACGTGGCAAATGCAAAACCCGGGCAGAAAGTGAGGATCAAGATCTCCCGGATATCCGGCTCGATCGTCTTCACTGACCGGGCTGAGGAATAATTTTTTTCTTGGGTTTTTTATAACAGCATTACAGGCATTGATATCCTGGAATCTGTTTAAAAAAGTATTGGGATATAATAATATTTTTCAGGCTTTGACTTTCTTGATGCCCTTGAGGAGCTCGTCGCAGTGACCGGTGATGCGCTTGCAGGCTTTTTTGATAATCGGCAGGGGGTTCTTCTTGCTTTTAGTGGTGACGAGAAGTTCAGGATCGGAGAACTGGAATTCTATCATATAGCGTGCCACATCGACATCGGGATCGCTTAAGATCTCCTCAACGAGGGCGTTC
>CAZMCL010000190.1:0-4104 GCA_964564375.1 uncultured Methanoregula sp.
ATAACGGTCACGCTTCACGATGTCAGCAAGACCGGCGAGGTCATAGATGTAGCAGTTGCAAACGGGATCAACCAGGCCGACTCCATCCGGTTCATGCTCTCCGACCAGCAGCAGAAAGTGCTCCGCACCGATGCCCTCAAAAAAGCAGTTGACCAGGCCCGCAGCGATGCAGACACCGTAGCAGGTGCCATGGGAACCGCAATAACCGGTGTGAAGAATGCCGACATCAGTGGCGGTTACTACCCGGTCCTCTTCGAGAACTACCAGTACGCAGGCGCTGCCGACATGAGAGTTGCCTCATCCACTCCCGTACAGCCTGGCGACATCACGGTGAGCGCCACCGTCACCATCACCTACACCATCCGGTAATCCAAATCCTTTTCACAACTTTTTTACCATAGCAGCGTAATCATTTCATAAAATCAACACGCACTTGCCCGGCATTTCCTGGCAATAGTCCATCGGGATTTTTAAATTTCGAATACAACAAAACCGCGGATACCATAGGATTGATTTTGTCATGGAGCGCAATATCGGCTTTAAGGAACGGAGATACATCGAAGAGCTGAGGATTTTAACCAAATCCACGGCGCTCGACTGCGTGATCGATGACCGCTTCGACCGGGTGATCTACGTGATCCGACCGGGCGACATGGGCCTTGCCATCGGTAAGAAAGGTGAGAATATCAAACGTCTCACGAATGTCCTCGGGAAACGTATCGAGATGGTGGAGTTCTCCGATACCCCTGACGCCTTCATCACCAACATCTTCAAGCCTGCCGAGGTAACAACGGTCGAGCACTCTCCCGAGAACGGGCCGGTGAACGTCTTTGTACGGCAGAAGAGTGACCTTGGGATTGCTATTGGCAAGGCCGGCTGCAATATCGAGAAGGCGCGGCTCCTCTGCTACCGGTTCTATGGGATCGATGTCGGTGAAGTACTGCTGGGACAGGAGGCAGTATGAAAGGTCAGGCTGATCCGGCCGTTATCGCGGAACTCTGGGCCGTGATCTGCGAACGGGCTGATAACCCCTCCGAAGCGTCTTATACAAGCCGGCTTCTCGCTGACCCGAAGGGGATCGATAAGGTTCTTGAGAAAGTCGGTGAGGAATCTACCGAGTTCATCCTTGCGGTCAAGAACGGTAACAACGAGCGGACTGTCGAAGAGACTGCCGATCTCCTCTTTCACCTTCTCGTTGCCCTCCGGGCAGCCGGTGTTGATCTTTCCGATGTGATGCAGGAACTGGAAAAACGCCGGAAATAAAGGTATGAAGCGATCCGGATCACGCCGGAAATAGGGGAAAAAATTGTGCACTTTTAGAAATGGGCATGAATCAATCATTTCATACCAAAACCACGAAAACCGGAAAAAAATCGTGAGAACTCCCTGCCGAACAGGCGTCTTTCCGGCATAGCGGGGAGGATTACCGTTTCAAGGGTTTGATCCGCCGCTAGGGCACCCCGCCGGGGGCGGCGTTCACCATATCCGTGGGATGGGAGTTTTTACCCCATCATTAATTCCAATGAGGTGTTTTTCAATTGGAAAATCTGTTTCATGAGATATGCTCGGATCCCTTTCGCCACCTTATCCCCCCGCTTTGGGGACAAAGGCGCAACGGGATGGGAATGGATGCGGTTATTAAAGATCTTCCGATTCTCTTTGACCGGCCCGACAATGGGAATATTTTCTGTTCATCGCCTCTTCATACGATTCGATTCAAAAAAAAAATATAAAACAAAATCAAAGAATTTATTAGTTTTTACAATGACCATTACCATATCCCGATAATAAGAATTTGATAAAAAAATTTATTGTAAAAAACGAGTATGGTTCCCAATATATTGAGTGACTGCTCCCCTGCAAGATAATCAAATTTCTTTTTTATCCGGGTGCTGGTTTGTCTGCAACACATAACGGAAGTGGCTGATAATGAGAGGTTCATTTCGAAATTCGCGAGCAGCGGTAATATGCATAAGTCTGATTGTTATCGGGTTGGTACTCATTCCCCCGGTTGATGCCGGTAATACAAATCTCCCAACAGGGGATATTCATCTCCCGGAAATTAACGTGGGGATAAAAGCACTTACGGATCCCAGTGAATTTACTGAATTCCATGGCCCGACCCTGATAGATTTCCATTACACGCCGATGCCTATGAGTGGCCATCTTGCGTCCTGCAATTCAGGATGGGGTGATTTTGATTGCGGGGTTGTCTATGTCAATATTGTGCAATCTCCGGATAAGAGTACACCTTGGTATAAGGCAATCAACTGGGGGGATGGTAGTGCGCCTTTGACATGCAATATTTTTGCCAGTGATCCGCAATGTGGTGGGAACGGCGGAATGCATACCTACACATCATCCGGATCATTCCCGATTACTCTGATGTACCAGGGAAGTCTTGGCGATCCGATGATATACAAGACCCGGTACATCACGTTCCTGCCAAGACCTGTAATCGTCACTCCCCCTCCACCCCCCGCTCCGGTGCCGGTTCCCCAGCCTCCCGTGACGCCTCCGCCGGTTGCTTGGTTCACCGAGATGAAATCGCCATCAACAGTATCCCCGGTTGCAGTGACATTTGTCGATACTTCCACGGGTACAAATATCATCTCCTGGCAGTGGGATTTCGGAGATGGCACCAGTTATGTGGGTCAGAACGCGTGGCAGAAAAATCCCCCAACTCACATCTATACTGTCAGTCCCGGCGATTCAATTTCGGTATTCTCTCCAAGGCTGACCGTCACCGATAACCGGGGTAGATCCTCAACATTTTCTTCTTGGATTTATGCCGAGAGGGTTATTGAGCCGGATTTCACCCTTAATCCTGTTTTTGGAATGGCCCCGCTTGAGGTAACAATTACAGATATCAACCCGGGTGTATTGCCGTATGACTATTTTGGAGCGGCAATTGTCCACTGGGACTTCGGTGACGGGACGTCCGAGGACTGGCGGGGAAGTGATGACGGGTTCTGGCACCGGGAAAGTCCTCCGTATGATGTGCCCCTCACAATTCAGCATACCTATACAACCGCCGGCTACTACGAGGTGTCCATGACCGTCTTGCATAACAGCGACTTCCCCCCGGGATTCAAGACAACGAAGACGGTGACGGTCGGCGAGACAACCGACAAGATCCACGCGAACTTCGTCGCCACACCGACCACGGTCAAATCCGGCGAGACGGTCCAGTTCACTGACACCTCGACTATCAATACCTTCCCACCCAGCACGATCAGCGAATGGTACTGGGACTTTGGCGATGGGATGTATTCGAGGGAGCAGAATCCGGTGCATATATATCAGCGCACGGGGCCGAAGACGGTGACGCTGAAGGTTGGGGATGGGCTGGCGTATTCGGATACGGAAGTGAAGGCGGGGTATATTTTTGTGGAAGGGGAGGACCTGTATTCAGTAATTGATCTTTCACCACCGCAGCCGGAAAGGAAAAGCGATTATCATTTTGATATCGCAATTTATAATCCTACAGATCAGGATATTCATAACGTTAAAATAAAATGCATCGAAGATTGGAGGGGAAGCTCAACGGAATTTGAAACCCCTGAAAAGACCATTCGGGCAAAAACCCATGAAACCTTTACCTGTGATTACTATCATTCATGGCCGTGGCTGGTAAGGATTCAAGAAGTATTTTTGAATTGTGGGGGTACACCCGCAGAAAGAGCTGTGAGCTTTTTATTAATCACAATTGATGAAGTTGGCCAGCATTATAACATTAATCCAGCACAGATTGCCGGTGTTTTAGATAACACACTGTCTTTTGCTAATGTATTTGTAACAACGGGCCTGAGTGATCCCACGCATGAATACACTTACACAATAACGTCACCGACACATATTGTAAAAGATTTACCATATTCAAGGATTGTATCTGTTACTATTCCTCAAAGTAAACGTGATGCTTTATTCACTTCATGGAGTCTTGATTTTATGGCAGGAACGAGTTCCGCAGCATCACTCGGTGTTGCATTAAAGACGATGGGGACTCTTTGGCAAGTTTATGGTCCTCTGGCTGTTGGCGAATTTGGGGGTTTCTATCAAGCAGATGCTGCAATGATCGACGCTATCGATCCTGATCCAAAT
>CAZMCL010000191.1:0-4100 GCA_964564375.1 uncultured Methanoregula sp.
GTTGGACTCGACGAGGTATGGGACATGGGCTATTGCCGTCTTTGCCGCGAGCGCCCCTGCGGGACCTCCTCCGATAACAAGGACGTCGTACTTATTTTTCATTTACTACCTCCAGGGCTCCAAGGGGGCAGACCTTTGCACAGATACCACAGCTCGTGCAGTTCTTGTCGACGGAAAGGTATGCGTCAATCAGTTCAAGGGCGCCTTCCGGGCAGACCGATACGCAGCATCCACAGTATCCACAGATATCCCGATGAATTTTGAGCATTGCGCATTATGTTGGCTTTTTCCTTCATTAATTGTTACGATAAAAAAAACCCTGCCGGCACCGATTTTCAGGGCTGCTCAACATAACAGAAAGGATCTTCTGCAAAGAAATCGCCGCCAGCCGCATGGGCCCTGACCCGGCACCCGCCCCCGCAGAGATCGCGGTACCGGCACACCCCGCACCGGCCCCCGAACCGGGCCTTCTTCTGCCGGAACATGGCAAGAGACGGATTGGCCGTATCCGCCCAGAGGGTGCTGAAAGGCCGGTTCCGGATGTTTCCCACGAGAAATTCCGGCGAGCGGGCAAACTGGCACGGGTAGACATTTCCCCGTGCATCGATATTTGCCACCCGGGTCCCGGCACTGCACCCGCCCTGTAATGACGCCAGCAGTCCGCGGGCCTCGGCAAGGTCTTCTGACCCGTCCTTCTCCATCGAGGCAAGCAGGTGAATGCAGTCCTGCGGGGCATCGACGGTCAGGAACTCCATGGCTGCCGGGTCAGTCTCCTTTGCTTTCCGGTAAAGGAGGGAAAGGGCGCGGGTCACCTCGTCCTTCTCCAGTTGCAGCCGGGCATAGGATTCACACCCCCGTCCCGCCGGGACGAGCCAGTACAGGCAGAAGCGCGACGCTCCCAGCATGAGGGCAAGATCGACGAGTGCTTCCAGTTCCCCACAGTTTTCTTTTGTGAGCGTGACCCGTACTCCGCACCGGAGCCCGGCCTCATTACAGGCCGCGAATGCAGCAGTCGTTGCCGCAAACGCACCGGGCGAATTCCGGAACCGGTCATGGGTCTTTGCCCTGGCCCCGTCAAGCGAGATCCCGGCGTACTCGATCCCGCAATCCCTGATCCTGCGGGCAATAGCAGGAGTGATGAGAGTCCCGTTGGTACTGAGTGCCATCTTCAGACCCCGGCTCCGGGCATGGCGTGCCAGGTCCCAGATGTCTTCCCGCATCAGCGGTTCGCCCCCGGTGAAGAGGATGAGCGGGACCCCCATGCCGGCCAGGTCATCGATGACCCCCAGCGCTTCAGCAGTCGTGAGTTCCCCCTCCGTTCTCCGTTCCGGGCCGGACCTGTTATAGCAGTGAGTGCAGCGGAGGTTGCAGCGGTCCGTGAGGTTCCAGAAGACCACCGGCCGGTACATCCCGGAGAATGCGAGGTATGCACCCGGCACCTCGCCCTGCGGCTTGTGGCGGGGGTGCATCACGGCACTTACCGTACCCCGCCCGTGCATGCACTGGGTGATCCGGTTCATGGTGTGCCACCCCCGTTCTCGCCCATCCGCACGTTCGGCACGCGCTTGAACTCCCGCTTGCTGAAAAGGACGGCATACTCCGGGCCGCCAATATGCCCGGCTATCTCCCGCACCTCATCAAGCACCTGCTCCCGGCTGTACCCGTGGTGCACGGTATAATGCGTGTACTCCCACCGGCCCGGGATGGCCCGGCGTTCATAGCAATGGGTGACGGTGGGAAACGCTGCCAGCCGGGCTCCCAGATCGACCCCGGTATTTCCTTCCCCTCTCCACGCAACAAGGGCATTTGCCGTTATCCCCACCTTCCGCTGGTCTATGCGGGCCCGGAATTTGCGGATGACACCGTCTTCCTTTAAACAATGGACCCGTTCCATGACCTCGGTTCCGGAAATACCGAGCCGGTTTCCGATATCGTCGAACGGGTACGGGACGAGCGGGAGACCGTGCTCCAGTTCCCGGAGCAGGCAGACATCAGTCGCGTCCATCGAAAACCTCCCCGGGCCCTTCAGGTACAAACCTGAACCGCACATCGATTTTTATCTTTTTTTCTGTGGGCAGGTTGAGGATATCCTCCGGCGAAATCCCGGTCCGCGAGAGGATATCATCGAGCACGCGGTGGATGCCTTCACCATCCGCTGCAGCGATGGTGAACCAGAGCGGGTAATAATGGTCCCTCTGGAAATTGTGCGAAACTTCCGGATAGCTGTTGATCAGGGCGGCAATCGCGTCCACCCGCCCGTCCGGCACATGGAGGGCAACTAGCGTTGCGGCATGCAATCCGAGGGACCGGGATTCCAGTACCGGTGATATGCCCCGGATGATTCCCGCGTTCTCCATCCGTTGTATCCGGGCAAGCAGGGAGGTTTCGGTGATCCCAAGCCGGTCCGCGACCGCTTTCCACGGGCAGGCTACGAGCGGTATGTCATCCTGAAGGGCCATGAGGATCCTCATGTCCGTTTCATCCGGCTGGATTGTATCAGTCATGGCCTCACGTCCCCGGGCAGGTAAGGGCACCACGGGTCTTCACCGCAGATATCCCCGCCGGCCGCGTCCGGCATTGCAAGGCCGTCACACCAGAGAGGTGAGGTTGCGTCATCCTTCCGGTATGCCCGGGCCCGGCACCCCCCGCAGATCGTTTTGTAACTGCACCGCCCGCACTTGCCTGTGAGGCAACCCGGGTCACGGAGTGCAGTAAAGATCGGGGAGTTATTCCAGATCTCCGTAAAAGGGGTTATGCGCACGTTACCGGCGCTCACCGGCAGGTACGGGCAGGGGGTCACATCGCCGTTGGCAAAGATCCGGCAATAGGTGATGCCGGCAAGGCAGCCCCGGCCCCATGCAGGGTTCCGGATCGCGAGTTCTTCCGCGATCCTCCGGAACTGCGGGGCGCAGGTCGGGCGGATGTTCAGATCGGAATCCCGGTACCGGATGAGGACCTGCCGGATCAACTCCTCGTACTCCTCCTTGCTGCCGGCGCCGGCTTCCCGTGCCCTCCCGGTAGGAACGGGAAAGAAGAGCTGGTAGTCACTGACGCCGAGGGACTTCCCGAGCGCGATCACTCCCTCGATATCGCTCATCGCAGACCGCAGGACAGTCATGTTGATCTGGACGCCCATGCCCGCCTCGCGACAGTGCCCGATGGCCGCAACTGCCCGCTCCCACACGCCGTTTACCCCATGAAGCGCATCATGGGTAGCCGGGTCTTTCGAATCCAGGCTGATGGCCACGGCCCGGATCCCTGCATCCCGGAGTTTTACGGCGGTTTCGTGGTCAAGAAGATACCCGCTTGTACCGATAACCATCCGGAGTCCCTGCTCTGTGCCATACTGTGCAATGGCATAGAGGTCCTCACGAAGAAGGGGTTCGCCCCCGCTCAGCACCACGATGGGAGTGCCGGTTGCCCGGATCTGGTCGATAACACCAAACGCCTCATCCGTGGAGAGCACTCCGGCAACTTCCTCATCGCCTGCATCCACGTAACAATGGGAACACTTCAGGGGGCACTGAAGGGTAATGTTCCACGAGATGATACGCGGTGCATCAGTTTTACCGTTCAAAGTTTCATTCCCGTGATTGCCCGTTGCCCGGATTCCTTGTCCGATTCCATGAGGTTTTCTGCCATTTGAGATATGCTGCGGTCAGATTAGATCGAAGCGATCAAGATTCATCACTTTGGTCCAGGCCGCCACGAAGTCCTCTATAAACTTCAACTGCCCGTCCGCGCTTCCGTAGACCTCGGAGATGGCCCGGAGCTGGGCGTTCGAACCGAAGATGAGATCGACACGCGTGCCGGTCCACCTGACTTCTCCCGTTTTGCGATCGCGGCCCTCGAACAGGTCCTTATCGTCCGATACCGGCTTCCACTCCGTGCCCATGTCGAGCAGGTTTACAAAGAAGTCGCTCGTAAGCGCTTCCGGCCTTTTCGTAAAAACGCCGTGCCTGGATCCGCCGACGTTGGTGTCCAGCACACGCATGCCGCCAATGAGCACCGTCATCTCGGGCGCAGTCAGGGTCAGCAATTGCGCCTTGTCGACCAGCAACTCCTCGGTCGATGCAGCATAGCGGGTCTTTTGGTAGTTA
>CAZMCL010000192.1:0-4087 GCA_964564375.1 uncultured Methanoregula sp.
CAGACCGGGACGAAAAAACAGGTGTGGTCTATATTCGAAGTCGATGTTTGTCGTATGTAATGAAAGACATCAAAGAAAGGGAACATCAGTATGAAGACGTTAACAGGCTTGGCGGCACTTTTCCTTGCCGCGGTGTCCGCCCGTGCGGATGTGTCGCTTAGTCCGATCTTCGACGACCACATGGTCATCCAGCGAGACATTCCGGTGTCGGTCTATGGCACAGCGGAACCCGGGGAGAAGGTTACCGTTGCCTTCGCGGGCCAGACCAAGTCGGCTCCGGGCGACAAGGACGGCAATTGGAGCGTCAAGCTCGACGCCATGAAAGCCTGTGCCAATCCGGCGGTCATGACCATAAGCGGCAAGAACACGCGGACCATCAACGATGTGGTTGTGGGCGATGTCTGGATTTGCAGCGGCCAGTCCAACATGGACTTCACCCCCGGCGCCTACCACAACGCCCTGGACCCCAAACCCTACGATGAGAAGGATTTCGATTTTCCCCTGCTGCGCCAGTTCCATCTCGTCAATGAGCCGTCGATGCGCCCCAAGACCGACGTCAAGGTCCATCGCGGAAACGGGACGTCGGAAGAAGACGCCGCCTGGCTTCCCTGCAAGCCGACAACGGGCCACCGGTTCACGGCCGTCGGGCTCTATTTCGGCCGCAAACTGCAGATGGAAACCGGGATTCCGATTGGCCTGATTAAGACGGCATGGAACGGCACGCGCATCGAACCCTGGATCTCGCCTGCTGGTCTGGCCTCTGTGCCCGAGTTGCCAGCCGTGACCGGTCTGCCGGCCGAGTATAAGTCCGACGGCAGCTATCCTTCCACTTGGCATTGCCTCTACAACGGCAAGATCTACCCGCTCACCCGTTATGGGATCAAGGGCGCTATCTGGTATCAGGGCGAGTCCAACGGCGACGAGGGCGAGACCTACTATCAGAAGCTGCGTGCCCTGATCGGCGGCTGGCGCATGGCCTGGGGCGAAGGTGACTTCCCCTTCTACATCGTCCAGTTGGCCGGCAGGTTTAGTTCGACCTATACTCCCGCGGGCAAAAATCCGGCGGGAGGAGATGGCTGGGCGAAGATCCGCATGGCCCAGTTCAAAGCCCTCACCATACCGCACACGGGCATGGCGGTGGCCATGGACCTTGCCGACGTCAGGGAGCCTGGGAGTATCCATCCCAAGAATAAGCGGGATGTGGGCGAGAGGCTCGCACTTTGGGCCTTGGCTAAGGACTATGGCAAAAAGGATCTGGTGTACAGCGGCCCGTTGTACAAGGAGATAAAGATTGAAGGCAATCAGATACGGATTGTATTCGACTGCGTTGGATCCGGGCTGACCGTGGCCACCAAGAAAGGCTTTGCTCCCGTGGTCAAGCAGCCGCAGGGCAAACTGCAGCGCTTCGCCATCGCCGGGGAAGACAAGAAGTGGGCTTGGGCCGATGCCGTCATCGACGGCAAGACCGTGATCGTCTCCAGCCCCGCAGTGTCCAAGCCGGTCGCCGTCCGCTATGCGTATACCATGTCCGGCGATGACTGCAATCTATACAACAACGAAGGCCTGCCGGCATCTCCCTTCCGCACCGATGACTGGTGAGCCAATAGATCAACATAACGAACTAATAATAGAGGCGAAACAATGAGGAACATATTCGCTATGCTGTGCGGGCTCGCCGCGATAGTGCTGACGCTGCAGCCGGTTGCCGCGGAAACAACAATCGTGCTGGATTCGCCGCTTGAACGGCAGGTCTTCCAACGGAATGCCGAAGAATGTGCCAATCTCAAGGTCGCGGGAGCCATCCCGTCCGATGCGACCGTGGTCGAGGCCAGCGCCGAACTCGGTGCCGGGTTACGTGGCAAGGCGATCGGTTGGACCGTGGTGGCCAAGGGCGCGCAGATCAAGGATGGCAGGTTCAGCGGCAGCCTCAAACTCGCAGCTGGCGGCTGGTACACGCTCAAGGTGCGGTTTCGAAAATCCGCCGACGACCAGACGGTGTTGGGCGGCGTTGCCGTGGAGCACGTCGGGGTGGGGGACATCTTTGTGGTTGCCGGACAATCGAACGCATCGAATCACGGTGCCGAGCAACAAAGAACCACGACCGGCCTTGTCGCCGCGTTCGACGGCAAGCACTGGCAGTTGGCCAACGATCCGCAGCCCGGTGCCAGCGGTGGCCAAGGCAGTTTTCAGCCGCCCTTCGGCGATGCCATGGCTGCGAGATTCAAGGTGCCGGTCGGCATCATTGCCATTCTCTTGGCTGCCCGATACCTTCCCGCGGATTTACCGGCCGCTACGAAAACCTGTTTTGATACGGCCGGCGCAACACTGATCCTCATCGCCCTCATAACCCTGCTCTTCCCGCTTAACCAGGGGCTCAATCTCGGCTGGACGTCCCCCCTCATCCTTGGCAGTTTTGTCCTGTCACTTATCTCCTGGATCCTGTTCTTCGCTCACGAACGCCGCTGTGAGGCCCCCCTTGTCAATATGCGCCTGTTCTCATCACGGAACTACCTGCTTGGCAATGTCGCGGCGCTCCTTCTTATGATGGTCTATAACGGCCTGATCTTCCTGCTCCCCTTTTTCTTCGAGATCGTACAGGGCCGATCAACAGGGTTCGCCGGTATGCTGCTCGCCATACCGGCCATTGCACTGATGGTGGTCGGCCCGATAGCCGGCTCGGTATCAGATCGCTTTGGATCACGGCTCCCGACTACGTGCGCTGCTATCCTTGCTGCAGGAACATTGTATCTCTTCTCACTGTTTTCACAGGACACCGGCCTGCCCTTCATCATAGGAACAATGGTGCTTCTCGGTATTGCCATCGGTTTCTTCTTCCCCCCGAACATGAGCCAGATCCTCGGCTCCAGCGGAAAAGACGGGGAGGGGGTTGCCTCCAGCGTGATGATGACCATCCGGAATACCGGTGCGGTTTTCGGGGTTGCCATCTTCGGCACGGTTGTCGGACAGGTGGTTATCAGCATGATGGCACACGAAAACGTGATGAGTGCTTCGGCTGACATCCAGACAACCGGATTCTCTATTGCTTTTACCTGCGGTATCCTGATCTGTCTTGCCGGGGCAGGGATTTCCGCCGCGATCCGGGAGGAACGGGCATAACATGCATGAGATAGGCAGGCAGGTGCCGGGGGATAGTAACAGACGCGCATGGGTCATCTTCAACGGGGCCGGATATCAGACAATTTTCTCTGACCGTTAAGCATTTATCGGAGGCACTCTGGTCCTGATCATGGCCGTTCCTGAGGAGAGCAGGAAAGAGAGATACTACCGGAACACTGCATCGGGCGGGTTGATTTCCTGAAGATAGAGGGCTACACCCAGGTGTACTAAAAAAAAGATTTTATCTCACAGGCAGAAGACCCAGAGGTTGTTGATGTTCACCCACCACAGAATGGCAACAAGGGCCACGGCAACCAGCGTGTAATGAGCCCGGTGCAGGATTGTCCAGTACCGCTCTTTCCACGCAAGGGCTACAAAGACGATGGCTCCCAAGGTAAGAGCTGCTGCGATGACCGGCAGCGTGAATATCCCAATAAGCACTACCGGGACAGACGGGTAAATCATATAGGATTCAATCAGGATCTGGTCTGAAGTGACCATTGGGAGCAGGACAAAGACAAAGGCGAAAAGAACGAGGGCGGCAGATCCGGCCGTCCAGCGTGCAATACGAGCCGGTCTGGGAACCGCAGGTTCTGAAATCCGGTATGCCCGCCGGAATGCGTAGAGCAGCGGCCAGAGCAAAACGGTTGCGAGGATGATCCCGGCCGCAGTTTTGAGATTGTCGCAAAACCCGGTCGTCGCATACCACGGCACCCGGTCAAAGACCAGGATCGGAGTGTTGACATTTGCGAAAAAGTCAATCGTACCATCGGCACGGGTATGGAAGACAATATCGCCGGATGCGGCATGTGTCCCGTCACGCCGCGTAAAGACACCGGGATCTCTCTCTACTAGTTCAAGCATCTCTCCGGCATGAGGCACGAGGAGGGTACCGTCCGGTGAGACAGTAATCTCCAGACGTGCCGCCGGGGAGAGGTATTTTTCAAAACCTGCATAGTTGTGACGGTTT
>CAZMCL010000193.1:0-4077 GCA_964564375.1 uncultured Methanoregula sp.
GATCCCGATATCCGCCTCCTTGAGGGCCGGCGCATCGTTGGTCCCGTCACCGGTTACTGCAACGACCGATCCGCTCTTCTGGAGCGCCTCGACAAGGAGGAGTTTGTCCATGGGTTCTGCCCGGGCCATCACGTCCAGCTCACGGGCAGCGGCAACCTGCTCATCTTCAAAAAGTATGCGGAATGCTGCACCGGTCATAACGGTGCCGCCCTGCATGATTCCCGATTCCATTGCAATAGCGCGGGCGGTCTCGGGATTGTCCCCGGTTACCATCCGCACTTTGATGCCTGCGTGCTGGCAGGTTGCCACCGACTCGGGGATATTGTCCCGGAGGTTGTCGCGGATACCAACAAAACCGTCCCAGGAAAGTCCGGTCTCGTGCTCGTCATGGTCCGTGATCTCCTTGTGGGCAAAGGCAAGCGTCCGCATGGCCCGCGACGCAAGCTCACTGACCCCGGAAAGGCCCGGCTGTTCTGTGCAGAGCCCGGCCAGGATCTCCGGCGCGCCTTTCACGAGAAGGTAATCCTTTCCATCAAGGTGGATAACGGTTGACATCCGCTTGCGGTTGCCATCGAACAGGTATTGTTTCATGACATGTGTTTCGGCCCGCATCTGCCGGTAATCGAACCCGTGCTCGCGGAGCCAGCGGAGGAGCGCCCCTTCTGTCGAGTTCCCGATGACGAGTACCTTCCCTTCCCGCTCTTCAAGATGGGCCGTGCCGTTGACTGCTGCATTCAGGGTGATCCATTCCGCGGGTGTTGCCGGGACATTATCCGCTTCTTCTGGCTCCCCGAACGGTGAGGCCACAACCTGCATCTGGTTCTTTGTCAGGGTGCCGGTCTTGTCGGTGCAGATGGTCGTGGCCGACCCGATTGTCTCGCAGGCAATCAGCCTGCGGACAAGACAGTTGGCGCGCGTCATCTTGCGCATGGCAAGCGAGAGCGAGAGGGCAACACTCATGGGCAACCCTTCAGGGACTGCAGCAACGATGATGACAACCGCGAGCATCACGTAGTGGAGGACACTGTTGACGGTTTCGATATTGAGCCCTGTCACATCACCTACCATGATGCCCCGGAGAAGGAAGGTGCCGAGAATAAGGATGGCCATCGCGTACCCGAACTTGCTGATGATCTGGGCAAGGGCTTCGAGTTTCTGCTCCAGAGGTGTCTGGGTTGCATGGTCGATTCCAAGCGATGCCGCGATCACACCCATCTGGGCCAAATCCCCGACAGCAGCGGCATACATCTGCCCTTTCCCGGCAGTGATGAATGTCCCTTTGAGAACACGGTCCGCCACCCCTTTGCTGACCGGTTCGGTCTCTCCGGTGAACGCAGATTCATCAGAATAAATGTCATCGGAAGCGACAACCCAGCCATCAGCCGGCACGGCATCACCTGCTTCGAGGAGGATAAGATCGCCGACAACAATATCCCGGGAGGGCACTGCCATGGCCTTTCCATCCCGGATGACCTTGATCGCCATCTCGTCCCTGTGCGCATTGAGCACATCGAACTCACGGCTGCTCCGGTACTCGTTGAAGAACGCGATGCCCGTTGCAAGCAGGACGGCGATGATGATCCCGAGGGTATCGAGAAGACCGCTGCCCTGGATAACCGCAACAACCGTGGAGACGAAAACGGCAAGAAGCAGGATCCGGATGATCGGGTCATCGAATTTTTCTATATATTGTTTCCAGAGCGGATCGCGGACCGGCGGCGTCATGGCGTTGGCGCCATAGCGTTCCCGCATCTCTTCAACGCGGGATGAGGCAAGCCCTGCCTCGCCGGTCAGGGTCTTTATCTTTTCGAACGGGATCAGGGACGTATCTTTCATAGAGGGGGACTCAGGTCTGCTGTACTGGTATCCTAACCGAATAGGACATGACAGGCAATAGGTATTGTGCACAAGTATGTATGAAAAAGGGAAGATAGTGCCGGATCCTTTCAGATGTGCCCGCTCTTCTGAAGGAAGATGCCAACGCCGGTATATACCACGGCAATACCCAAAAGGACCGCCGCGATCCGCCAAACACCATGCCAGTCACCGGAAGATATGGCACTCCACACCATGCCGGAGAGCCAGACAATCGCCCCGATAAGGAGCAGGGCGGCAATTACCAGTCCCAGCAGCCCGGCAGTACCTACTGCAACCAGTTCATCCATCGGTATACCTCCTAAAAAAATTCCCCATTGCCCTCCGGTCCGGGCCCCCCGGTTTATTCAAGATAATCCGTAAGCACATCATCATAAAGCCTCTCAACATTCTCTTCCGTTCCGGTCATGGACGGGAATCCTTTGTACGACCCGGCAAGGGCAGTGTCCCGGTGCAGGTCGATGCGGTACTGGCTGGTGGAATGGAACCACCCGTGCTCCCGGTAATACCATGAGAGGTATTCCTGCTCGGTCTGTCCCGGTGTGGGGATGAACAGGGCGTGGTGTTTTTTGAGTTCCGCCAGTTCCATCATGGAGGTGTATCCCGACCGGCAGACGATGAACTTTGCCCGGTTCATCAGGACCTCCTTCTCCGAAGTTGTTGCGTAAT
Source organism: uncultured Methanoregula sp. (assembly GCA_964564375.1). GTDB lineage: Archaea > Halobacteriota > Methanomicrobia > Methanomicrobiales > Methanospirillaceae > Methanoregula. Next base: position 2,545 of record CAZMCL010000193.1, read on the forward strand.
TCATGACGGTACACCGGTCGGATCCGGAGGGGGCAGGAGGCATTTTCCCGTTCGGGCTCCCGAGAAGGACCACGGATGAACCATCCAGTTCCTGGATTTTCGGCAGGAGGATCGTTTCAAGCTGCGTCCGCTGGGGTTCGGGGCCGGAGATGAGGAAAAGATAGTCGAGATCTTCTTTCACATCCCGCTTTTTTGTGCTCGTGAGGATCCCCGCATAATATGCCCGGGACCGGGTGGGTTGTGTTTCCGCCCGGGAGAGTTTTCCTGCGAGCGCCTGAGGACCCGGGGGGTTGTCGGGCACGATGACACGCTCGTATTTGCTGTGCAGGTACCCGTTGAGCCGGACGGCTGCCAGCTCGAACGGCCATGCAGGGAGCGGGAGGTGGTAATGGAGCTGGTGGGTGATGAAAAGGGAGGGAACTTTTTCCGAGTAGACTCCTAGCCGGTTGTCACTGATGATCAGTTCGAACCGGTTATCGGCAACAATCTTTGCAAGGTTCCTGCGCTCATCTGCAACCGCTTTGAGCATCAGCGGGAGGAATGCAACAAATTTCGGCAGGAAGAACCGGCTGGTGCTGTACGGGGTCGGGTAATCAGGAAGATCAATGGAGGCACATGCCGGAAATTCCTGTTGAAGGGCAGCACGGGCGTTCCCGCAGGCGGCGATGGTCACTTCGTGGCCTTCAGCAAGGAGTTTCCGGATGAGGGGGATATCCCGGGTTGCATGACCCAGACCCCAGTTCAGTGGCGAGACAAGTACGCGTGCCATCCATCACTCCGGTATTGTATTTATCTCACCGGCAGGGTTATTGAATGATTCGCCATTTTCTTTCGTCCTCACAAAAACCCGCCGTCTCCATTGGCGAATGCATAAATTGTTTCCCGGCGATTCTTGTATAAAATGGGTGGAATTCCAGAAGCGGTGGCGGAGCGCCACCCGTTACAACGACTTATCCGGTTCGAGGCCTACGGGATCCTCTTCATCCTCGCAGGGGTCTTTGGTGCACTTCTCGCGTCGGGATCACCTGACCCGACACTGGGAATTCTCCTTGTCTTCATCGCTGCCTCATCGGCGTTCGGATTTGTGATAAATGATATCTCGGATATTGCCCTCGATGCCCGGGCGCACAAGCCCCGGAACCCGCTTGCCGACGGTTCGCTGAGCTGCAGGACCGCGAAAATCGTGAGCGCGATCCTCCTCGCGGTATCCCTTGCCTGCATGGCCCTGCTCCCCGCTCACCTTCTGGTGCTGGAACTTGCAACCCTCTTTGTCTTCATCACGTACTCGTTCTGGATCGAGGTCAAGAATATCGCAGGGCTGGACCTCGTGTACCATGCCCTTTTCCCCGCGCTCTACGGCTGGCTCGGGTACGTCCTGTTCCACCCGCTGGACCTCACCGGCATCGTGTACGTGATCCTCCTTGGCATATTCGGGGCTGTCGGGGAACTGGGCAACGAGATCCGTGACCTTGAAAAGGACCGGCACGTACGGAAGAACACCGTTGTTTTGATTGGAGAACGGCCGGCCTTTTT
>CAZMCL010000194.1:0-4074 GCA_964564375.1 uncultured Methanoregula sp.
CTCAAACCGACGGATAGCGCTCTTTGCATCACCGCTCCGGACAGATGCAAGGGCGCCGGCAGTCACGGTAGCTGTCTCGGACTGCGATATCTCAAATAGATCGGTGCACCTGCCCGTCTCCATGGCACCCTGCAGGAGCAGGATTGCCCTCCGCAGGTCGCCAGCCGCATCCTGTACAATGAGTTCGAGGTCATCATCCGGGCAGGAATGGAGGCCGGATTGCTCTACCTCACGGATCGCCCGGAGCCTTTCCAGTATTGCATCTGCGCTCACCGGGGCAAAGAAGAGCGGGAGGCACCGGGAGCGGATTGCCGGCAGGAGTGCGCTTGGGTTGGTGGTTGAGAAAATAAACCGGCAGGTGGTGCTTGTCCGCTCCATGATCCGGCGCAGTCCCTGCTGGGCATCGCGGGTGAGTGTGTGGGCGTCTTCAAAGACCATCAGTTTATATTCAGCATTTAGGGGTTTTAACGAGGCATACCACCTGATGATATGCTTGAAGTTGTTGATGAGTGACATGTTCTTCTGGTAGATGTGGGCATAGCGCTCGTCTTGTTCGAGCAGTGCTTTTCCCTGCGAGAAAAGGTCAGCAGTCTGGAAGACCGAGGTGTTCAATTCCCAGTTCTCGCCATAGAGTTCCTGCGCAAAGCATTCGATAGCGACACTTTTTCCGGTGCCATGGGGTCCGGAGAGGATGAGGTGCGGGCAGGTTCCGGACTGCGCAAAAGATGAGAGATGGCGGATCACCGCATCCTGTCCGACGATGTCGTTTAAGGAGCCGGGCCGGTACTTCCTGATCCAGAACATGCTTCAAGCCTCGTTGTCATCTCACGTATTGCCTCTGCCAAAAGATAATGATTGTCAAGTCGTGCGATGAGCTCTGCGCATGTGTCAACGTCCAGTTCCCACGAAGCCCGGGTGATTGCCGGGACTGCCCGGGTGAGTTCGTCAACAATAGTGAGAGAGGCCGCGCGGGCGGTTCTTGAAAGTGGGTTGAGATCAATTGCAATCACAGTCTTGTTCATTTTCACCAGTGCTTCGCACCGGTCTCCGTCTTCAAGCGGAACGAGAATGACATCGGCCGCGTACATGCCGTCCCGGCGGCACCATGCCCGGTCGTGGGAGAGCGGCAGGAGCCGTTCTGCCTCTCCGGAAAAAACCTCGGCCCCGGCCCGTGCGAGCACATTCTCGATGAGCCGGACCCGCTCTTCCGTGCGGTGAAAGAGGTTCACTTCAACAAGAGCACCGGTAGCTTTCTGTAACGCCGCGATCTCCGGTGCAGCAAGAACAGCCGTGTTGCCGTTGACCGAGATGACCGGGTGACGGGCCGAGAGGATAAGAGCGGCAGCTGTCCGCTCTGCAAGAATCGCACTTTCCGTGGTCCGCTCGCCAATCAGGTAATCGAACGCCTCTCCCCGGCCATGCGCGGTCAGCCCCTCCATGGCGAGCACGCCCTCACGTGCTGCAACGGCAAGCCGCTCCCGGGTCATAAGCGAACGATACCGGGGATGATCCGGAGGGATCATGTATCCTCCCCGGTTATACATGCTCCCGTAGTTGCCACCTCGCAGCGGTACACAGTACCAAATGATTGGAGCACCGCGTGCGCCTTTGCGCCGTAGGCAAACACACCGTTCCCGAGCATGGTCATGGCGGCATCGACCCCTTCTTCTTCACAGGCTCGAAGAACCCGCTCCGCTTCCAGCGTAAGGAGTCCGCTTTTATAAGCAAATTCCCGGGATTGTGCGAAGAACTCCTCAACAGTTACGGATTTTTTTTGGGGAAATGCCCGGGCAACGCGCTCCATCTGCGCTTGGGAATTAAGCACTGAAGGAGTAGGGATCGGGCCAAACGAGATAGCATAAACCGCCCCGGGAATGTCGTGGAACCGGAAGATCTCTGCATCAATCCCCGCCCCGTTCCGAACCACGCGCCCACCCCCCTGGCAGGCAGCCACATCGCCAAGGCCGGTGCGGTGTTTTACTTCAGTCTCATGAGCAATCCGGGCGATGTTACGGGAATCCAGATCGAGATCAGCGAGCCGGTTGACCGCGGTCAGGGTGGCAAGGAGTGCAGCGCCCGAGAGACCGAACCCGGACCCGATGGGCAGACAGCATTCCGTGACGATTGTCGCATCGACTTTGACCTGGCGGAGAGCCGATTCGAGCGGAGGTGAGCGGTCCGCAATCTGCCGGACTCTGCCACTGACAGATCGTTGCCGGATGCTGATCGATGTGCGACTGGCAGGTGTGACCGTCACCATGACCCCCGGGTTGATGACGATGCCTGCACCAATACTGCCGCAAGCTCCGGGTTCTGGTGCGGTTACGCGTTTGAAATACCCGGAGATGTGGCCGGGACAGCAGGCGGTGATGCGCATGGCAGGATCCTCCAGTTGATGGCTGGCGTGTTTGTACAATTAATCTCTCCTCCCTTAAAGCATTTTAACAACGCTCCTCCGGGGAGATGTGGACAAAAGAAATACTAATTCTGGTCGCTGCTGATCTGGAGATCGCGAAGGATGCGGCGGATATGACCGATATTGATTGTGCGGGTGGTAAGAAGGCAGAGGTGGAATTCGGCATAGGGTGCAACGATGACATTACCTTCCGGAATCTGGAGCGTCATATGGACAAAAGATCCCCATCCTTCGACATGCGGCGTGATCTTCCGGGTCGTTGCCAGCATGTTTCGGGCGATCTTGAGGAGCGGCTCGATCTCTACATCCCCCATCAGGATGATGTTGCGTTCTTCATTAAAGACCGATATGGCGACAACGCCGTTGAGTTTTTTGATCTGCCCGATAATCCTGATTGCCTCTTCATCCAGAACAACCGATGGTGATGGAATGGCCGGAGATGGCGAGGTCGCCGCGGGAGAGGCAAAAACCGGCTGGGGGGGCATGACCGGGGGAGTTGGGGGAATTCTCCTTTCAGTAATTTTTTCCTGTTCCGGTTGTGGTACGGCCGGGGCTGGTTGTGGGGCCGGGGGTTCGGGAACCGGTGCCGGTGCAGGTGGGGGTGTGGGAGCTGCCGAAATTTTTTTATCGATTACCGGAAGTGGGGGAATAGGAGGTACCGCGCGGGATGGCTCCGGGGGAGCAGGCTGTGGTTCAGACATATCAGGAACCGGTTTCTCCGGCTGTGGCGAAATCGTTGTTCCCTGCTCATCGATATTGCAGATTCTCAGCGCTTCAACAAACTCATCAGGAGAATATTTGCATAGATTGAATTCGATGGTAGGGTTGGAGTTGAAATAATCAAGAGCTGCATGACCTCGGAGCTCAATTCTACCGTGCTTGAAGTAGTAGGCCAGGGGTTTGCCTTTATGGATAAGGATGAACCCCTCACCATCCTGGATGACCACCCTGACGATACCTATGAACCGTACCGTATGGGTGAAGATCCATTGGGGCGGTGCCTGCATCCACCCGATACTCTGCCCTTCCGGTAATTGTTCAATCATAACTGTTCCACAATACTGTCCTGGTTCTTCTTCATCTCGTAGGTAATCTGCCCGATGTTCGCGGTATTTTTTGCAATTATTACGAGGAAAAACTCCTCAATGATGGGGCCGAGAATGAGAAAGTAATCTGTATATTCTACAAACACCATGGTAAGCAGGGCATCGCCAAAATGTTTTGCAGTGACCTGCGAGTCGAGCATGATCGTAGCAATAACACTCTGGAGATCTGCATCGATAGTGATTCCTGATTTCATGCTCTCGATGATCTCGCCGTTCTCCTGAACAACAATTGCAGCCTGTACGCCATTGATGATGAGGAATTTGTTCAGGGTTTCTTTGAGCATTGGTTTAATCCCCGGATTCATTGTGTGCTTGACCGGCAGACAAGAGCGGGATGTGGTATCCTCGTTCTGCTGCCGGAACAGGCAGAAGTTATCGCACTCCCGCCATCAATTTTATTTTATTCGTTGTCTTCCTTTGCGAGCGTATCCAGAATCTTATAGGTATTGATCATGCGGTTGAACGCGGTCTGGAGCTCCCCAATCTCGTCGTTGCTCAGCAGTTCGATTTCCGGGTTCTTCAGTTCACCTGTACTCATGCTGGTGGCGATCT
>CAZMCL010000195.1:0-4061 GCA_964564375.1 uncultured Methanoregula sp.
CAGAAAGCAGGGCATATGCCTGCTCCGGGGAGTAGAGGAATTCCATGTCAAGAATACCAATACCCCCGGTAATTTCCTTCAGCTGCCCGATACCGAACGGCCGGCCATTAATCAGGATGAGGATGACCGCATACGCAGCCAACGTAGCAAGGACAACTTTTCCCGATGTAATCGCGATGATCCGGTCCGAAACCGTATCAAGGATTCTCAGGCCGCTGCCGGCACCGTTCATTTCGGCTCCCCCCGCTGGATGAGCATGTCCCTGATGTTCACGTCCGGATGATGGTACCGCGGTTTGCCCCTGGTCCTGCCGCCAATCTCGATTGCCTCCTGTGGGCACCAGTGGATGCAGGCATAGCACTGGGTGCAGTCGCTGCCAAAGCTCACCCCTTCTTTTTTCACCGTAATGTTCCGTGCAGGGCAGATCCGTTCGCAGGTCCCGCACCGGTTACATAAAGCGGTTATGTGAAGATGGCCGGGCGTATTGTACACGGAAGTTGCAAGGGTGCTCGTGATATGGCCCCCGATCTTCAGCAGTGCAGAATTATTGCCTTCCGGAACGGTTGCCCGCTGTTCGCGGATCGCTTTGGCAATAGCCGGGATGCGGCTTTTTGCCACTTTGAATTTCTCATCACGGCGGCCGGCATCCCCCATCAGGTCAACGGGGCCGATGTAGTTCTCCGGCATGACAAGCGCATACCCGGCCGAGAGGGCGTACCCCTTCTCAAGAAGGAGTTCCTGCAGGCGAAAGAGCGCTCCCCCGGGCCGCTCCCCGCAGGTGGCAAGACCGAAGATGAACGGGTTGCCGCCAAACAGGATATTAAAGACAAACCGGTGGACAATGGCTGGCAGGTTAAGGAAATGCACCGGAAAGGCGATCCCCACCGCATCTGCTTCCGGGGTAAAGCCTCCGTAATACATCGCCTGCCGGAGCGGGATGAGTTTTGTCTCCCCGAGTTCATCTGCGAGAGCACGGGCAACCGCGAGGGTATTGCCGGTGCCGGTGAAATAGTAGATTATCGTTTTCATGAAGTCTCCCCGGGTCCCTGCTGCAGGTCATTTCGTACCTGCCTTGCCGAGATCCATTCAACAACCATCCCGATTGCATGGTACAGAAGATTGACCGGGACATCAACGAAATATTTCACCCGCCGGTCAAGCCAGCCCTTCTCCTTCCAGTACCGGTAATCGGCAGGAGATACTTCCTCCAGCTGCGCAAACGCTGCCCGCTGCCCGCGGAAGATCATCACGTCATACAGGCCCGGGCTCCTCCGCACCGTGCGATTCAGGGCAGTAGCAAATTCCCCTGCGGCACGGGCGATCGCCTTCCGGTTTTCATCGATCCGGTATTGTGGCAGGGGCGCTGCGGTCAGAGTCCCGACCTTTCCCGCAACCTCGAACCCCCATATCCGGGCAACCGTGTCGAGATACTTCAGGACCTCCTCATTACCGAGGACGCCGGCGGTCGTGAGAAGGAGGGCTTTTTTGTCAAAGAACCGCGGCCGGTGGAAGATGTAGCTGAAGCGGTCGATGAAGGTCTTCATCTGGCCGGACACGTTCATCCCGTACACGGGTGTTGCGAAGACCATACCATCGGCCTCCTGCATCTTCTGTACGATGAGCGGGGCATCGTCGCGGTTGGGGCACCGCTCCTCTCCCTGGGAGAAACAGGCAAGGCATCCTTTGCAGGGCTGCAGGGCTGCGTCCTTCAGCCACAGGTATTCGAATTCCACGGGGATTTCCATTTCCAGGATCGCGCGGAGCTCTTCACATGCCCGGAAGGTATTGCCTTTCCGGGGACTTCCCATGATTACGAGGATTTTTTTTGGTGTCATAATCATTTCCCGCCCCGGCCGTACGTAATCGCGCCCTGCGGGCATACATCGGCACAGTTTGCGCAGAGGATGCAATCCGTATTCTCCATCTCATTCTTCCGGACCATCGCGTTCACATCAAGATTCATAGGGCATTCCTCTGAGCATTTTTTACAATCAATACACTTCTCCTTATCAGCCTCAAGGTGGAGCGCTGGCCAGCGGGCGAGGTTGCGGATCTTCCGGCCGATGATCAGAATCACGGCGATCGGGCAGAATATATGGCAGAACCCGCGCCGGCCAAAGACGAGGGCAAAGAGCGTGACAATGATGACCGGCCCAAGGAACGCGGCAACTCCGCCCGCGCCGGCAATCGAGATCCCGTTTCCCGTCCCGTAGAGGTGGTCGATGGCTGTCAGTCCTCCGGCCGACCAGGCTGCAAAACCGAGACTGCCGAAGATCCCAAGAAAAACAAGATATTTCAGCCAGTCCAGTTTCGTGGTCCACAGTGGACGGTCGTGGACGAGACGGTAGATCTCCTGCAGGCCGCCCGAGGGGCAGAGATACCCGCACCAGAGCCGGCCAAGAAAGAGAGCGCTGATAAAGAGAAGGCCAAAGACTATCAGGCCGCCGGTCACGATTCCCAGAGATGCCCCTTCAATGATAATCGGGCATGAGATGTAGGCAAAGGTGACAGGGTACAGGATGAACGAGAGAATAATCAGCGTTTTGCGTAGTCTCTGACGAAACGCCGGCTGGTTTTTTAGATCTTCTGGCATAAATTTCACCTGGTTTTCCGTTTTTTTTGCGGGATTCTCCCCCCGCGAGGGACCCTTCAGGCCGTTGGTTTCAACGGCCTTTCACGCCATACTCAATCGCACCGTTCTGGCAGGCATCGGCGCAGCCTGCGCAGAGGATGCAGTCGGCGTTCTCCATTTTGTTCTCCATAACCATGCTGTGTACATCGAGGCCCATCGGGCAAGCCTGCGTGCACTGGCCGCAACCGATGCAGCGGGTGGCATCCGCGGAGAGCTGCAGGGCAGGCCAGCCGGCAAGGTTCCGGATCTTCCGGCCGGCGACCATCAGGCCGGCAATCGGGCAGAGCACATGGCAGAACCCGCGCCTGCCGAATATGAACCCAACGATGAAGATAATTGAAAAGATAATCGCGACTGTTGTCAGTACTTCAAAAGACGTTACAGAGATCCCGTTCACCGTGCCATAGAACGGGTCGAAGGTGTGGATCCCTCCGGCACCTGCAATGGCGAGCCCGAGCGCACCGAGCCAGAGTACCGTAACGCCGTACTTGATCCAGTTGCGCCAGCCTTCCTTCACGGTGCGCTTCATGACAGGTGAGCAGATCTCCTGCCATGCGCCCATCGGGCAGAGCCAGCCGCACCAGAGCCGGGCAACGAACAGCGAGAGGATGAAGAGCAGGATGAAGAGGATCATGCTTCCCGCTGCGATGCCTTCTGCTGCACCCATCACTATGACGATGGGCGAGATGTAGAAGATCGTTACGGGGATTAACAGGAAGGATATAATGAGGATCCATTTCCGGATGTTCTGGCGTGACGATACGGTTTTCTTTTGTATGTCAGGTTCTGTCATAGCAATTTCCTCGTGATAGTGGAACAGCTCACCAGCTGTTACTCTCCCTGCTGGGCGGTCATATCCTCAACCTTCAGATCCGGGTGCCGGTACCGCCCGCGGCCTTCCGTTCCCCGCATCACATTAAGCTGGATCGCCTCGACCGGGCAGAAGTGCAGGCAGGCGCAGCAAAGTTCGCAGTGGTGCTGCCAGACCGGCTTTTCATCCACCATCTCAATATTTTTCACCGGGCAGACCTTTGCGCAGGTACCGCAATGCGTACAGGCATCGGATACGGAGAGGTCCTTGTCTGCACCGTGAACATTTTTGAAAAACGGGCCGTAGGTTATGTACCTGATGAGGGAGGAGACGGGGGAGAACCCGGGCGGTACGGAAAGGCCCTTGTCGATCATACCGGCGATTTCAGTAAGACGGACGGCGGCTTTTGCAAGGATCTTTTCCCTCTTCTCACCGGCCGGGGGCATTCCCACAGGTGGGAAATTGCCGGGCATCGCCACGGCAAATGCCGCATCGAGCCTTCTCCCCTGTCTTTTTTCAAAGATCCCGCCCAGCTGGTGGAGTGCCGAAACCCCCATCCCGCCAAACGTGACGATGGCAAAGCTATAGCCGGCCCGGGATATGTCGAGCCGTTCTGCA